>CAUJEF010000098.1 GCA_963169515.1 Bdellovibrionota bacterium | reverse complement strand
CCATGCGGGATACGTCTACATTCGGAGATGGTGTCGCCCATCTGGCCCACGTCGGCGGCCTTATTACTGGCATGGTTTGCGGCTATTTTTTAAGAGAATTTTCCCCGCTTCATCAAAATTTTCTTTATCAATTCGAAGTCGACGAATGGCGTGCGGCCAAAAAATCAGGAAATTCGGTTCAAATATCAGAAACAGCCCTGCGGATTTTATCATTCAACCCCTTTAATGACCTTGTCATAGAAGATTTTATGAATAGCCTTATTGAAGGATATTCAAAACGTCCCATTGCCACCGAGCACATGAAAATTACGAAATTATTTCCGGTCTATTTTAAGTTTTGCATTAATAACAAGAAATTTGACGAATTGATACTAGCGTTAAATCGAATTCAACCTCACTCCAACCTAGAACCTCTGCTTCGATACAGAAACCTTAACGACCTTGTTACCATGGGTGACCTTTGCGTTCAAAAAAATGAATATTTGTTGTCTGTTACATTTTACATTGCGTTTATCCATAGCTATCCAAATTCAAAACTGGCACTTAACATCCAACAGACGATTAAAAATATTTTGGAACATCTTGACCCCAACGAATACAATATCTCTGTTCTAAAAACACTTACGTCGAACACTCATAATGTTTTCCTAAAAAAATTATTATTTGATTACTTACAACAGCGAAATACCCAGATATCGGAGGCCGCATGAGCAGTGCAAAAAAACTCCAACCTGACATCGACAGAATTGATGGCCTTAGGCCGCAATCCACCCGACCACGCCCCGTACTGGCCCACAGCCAAAGCACACACGACTACCCGGCCGCTTCATTTGGATCGCGTGCAGTGGCGCTGTTTATAGACAGTTTTTTGGGAAAAATATTCACCAATTTAATGATGGCTATTGTGGCAATGATGGATTCTGGACTCATCCCACCCGAGGGTGGTGTTGCTGGCGACATTTCTATTGATGAGGCGATGGTCTATTTGGGTGTTACTCTTTTGGTTGCACTTTCAAGCATCTTTTTTGTCACGTGTGTTCCAATGATGTTCACAGGGCAAAGCCCTGGGAAAATGTTAATGAGAATTAAGGTCATAAGCTTGCGCGGTTCGGAACTTGGAATCGGACAAATCATAGGTCGTGAAACCATTGCCAAAGGTTTTTCTGGGGTGTTACTTGGAATTGGCTATTTGATGGCACTCAGAGATCCTGAAAAACGCGCATGGCACGATAAAAAATGTGATACTCGGGTAGTTTCAATCTAAGGCAAAGAATACTTAAAAACAGAACTCACAGGCGACACCGCTGCCTTGCCATTGGCGATCACAATTTCTTTTGGTAATTTTCGAGCATTATAAAAATTCGCCATACTATAACCATAAGCGCCAGCATCTAGAATTGCCAACAGGTCCCCTTGTGCTAGGCCATGAACCTCGATGTGCTTTCCTAAAAAATCGCTTGATTCACATATAGGCCCAACGACATCATATGAATACTTTTCGGCTTCGTGCCTGCGCTTTAATGGCCATATTCTGTGTTGCGCCCCATACAGCGCGGGCCGAATTAAATGGTGCATTCCTGTATTAACGATTGCAAAATTTTGTGATGGCGATCTCTTGATATACTCCACTTCAGTGAGTAAAACCCCGAACGGCCCGACTAGAATTCGTCCAGGTTCGCTTAGAATGGTGCAACCTAGTGGCTTCAATAGTTTCATCACAGCAGAACCGTATTCTTTCAAACTGGTGGCCACTCCACCGTCGTAGGGGATTCCAATCCCCCCACCGACGTCAAACGTCTTCATGGGGTAGCCCTCATTTAAAAAATTTTTATATATGTGAATTGTTTTTTCAATCGCCTCGCAAATGCTTTTATGTTCTAAAAGCTGCGAACCAATGTGTAGGGTTAGACCCTGAAGCTCTAAATTTCTAGGATATTTTTTCAAAATGTTCTTCAGTTCAGGCAAAAATGAAGTATCCATTCCAAATTTGTTTTCTCTGAATCCAGTTGTAATATAGGGGTGCGTTTGTGGGTTCACATCTGGATTGATGCGAAAGGCAACCCTGGCGATCTTTTTATATTTCTTTGCAGTTTTTCCGACACGCTCTAATTCTTGGGGACTTTCAATGTTAATTTGATACAAGCCCCTTTTTACAGCTGCTTTAATTTCTTCTGTGGACTTGCCCACGCCTGAGAAAATAATTTCATTTGGCTTAAACCCTGCCTTTAATGCCAACAGAACCTCGCCCCAACTGACTGTATCTATGCCGATACCCGCTTTTTTGAATGCCTTCAGGATCACGGGATTTGAGTTTGCTTTTAAAGCATAATGAACATGAACATTATTTTCAAAAGCAACTTGGAATTCTTCCAACCGCTGAAGAATGCCGTCCAAATCATAAACATAAACTGGGGAACCATATTTTTTAACCAGCTTTTCCAGTTGCAGTCTATTCAGATACAAACGATCTTTTTTATAGTAGACCATCAGGCCTGTTCCCGGGCATCTAAGCCAAACGCAGTATGGACTGCATTGGCGGCCTCTTCTAAATGCTTTTTGTCAATGATCGCACTCACCTTGATTTCAGACGTTGTTACCAGGTGAAGCGGAACCCCTATTTTTCCCAAAATATCGAAAAATTTTGCAGCAACACCAGGATGATTTCTCATTCCTACGCCAACAATACTGAGTTTTGATATATCTTCCATAATTTCTGCTGGAATATTTGGAAAAATCTTTCGAAGTACCTCGTTTGTCTTTGTAACATCGTCCACAGGGACTGAGAACGCCAGACGTTGGCTTGATTGTTCTTCGTGTTGTGAAATCACATCTACAACGATGCTCTCTTTTGCAAGTTCATTGAAAACTTGGGCCAAAACCTTGGGGCCCTTTGGTAGGGCGTTCAATTTGAATACCGTTGTCAACGATTCATGCGTAACCGAAGTTACGACAGGATTTTCCAATTCCATAATTTCTCCCTCATCCACAATCCAAGTTCCATCGCTAAATTCAAATGTTGATCGCACGTGGATATTTGTTTTAAATTTTGCAGCGATCTCGACACTGCGTATGTGAAGCACCTTGGACCCCAGAGACGCCATCTCCATCATTTCTTCAAAACACAGTCTTTTAATTTTTCGAGCTTTTTTTACAAGCCTCGGATCAGCCGTAAAAACGCCGGTCACATCGGTGTAGATTTCACACTCTTTTGTCTTTAGCGCGACTGCAACCGCGACCGCGGATGTATCCGATCCTCCGCGCCCTAAAGTCGTAATATTATTTTTTTCATCCACCCCTTGGAAGCCCGCAATAACAGGAATAATTCCTTCGGAAATATCCCGCAAAATAGCGTCGGTATTTATTTTCTGAATACGCGCCTTAGAAGATGTCGAGGTCGTCAAGATTCCGAGCTGATGGGCCAAGTAAGGGCGCGATTTGCGCCCTCGCTTTTCAAGGGCCATGCTTAAAAGGCCGGTTGAAACCTGTTCGCCAGTTGCAATCACCATGTCATAGGCAGCGCCACGGTAACCTTTAAAGACCGAGTCCGACAAACCGACTAATCGATTGGTTTCACCCGCCATTGCGGACACCACGACAACCGGTGCAACTCCTGGCGTGGATTCATTGATGATACGTTCGGCAACAGCTTCAATTCTTTCAATTGACCCAACCGATGTTCCGCCGTATTTTTTTACACAGATAGACATCCTTTCTGAATTAACATAATGGAAATCAGATGAAAAGCTTCATATTTGGAAAGTCCAGTCAAAACATTCCGATACCCGCCTACCAGTGGAGCAATTCTGGCGCCCACGTTTTGATCTTGGCAGGCGTTCATGGCGACGAAGTCGAGGGGGTCATTGCGGCCCATGGCTTAACAGAAGCGTTCTTAACAGCTTACGCTTATAAGTTAAGGATGACCCTGGTGCCGATGTTCAACATTGATGGCGTTTTAAAGAACACTCGTCAGAACGGAAACGGTGTCGATTTAAATCGAAATCTGCCCACCCAAGACTGGACAAGCGATATTGCAAATCCACGCTACTATCCCGGGCCATCAGCAAATAGCGAATCTGAAAACCAGGCACTCACCCAATTTATAGAAAAAGAAAAGCCTCGAATTATTTATAGCCTTCACTCATGGCTCCCGTTATTGAATATCAACGGAAAATGTCATCGCGAAGCCGAAGTCATACAAAAACATACAGGCTATAAAATTTCAGAAGATATCGGCTATCCAACACCAGGCTGCTTAGGAACTTTTTGCGGTCTTGAACGTGACATTCCAACGCTTACCTATGAAATAGAGCGCGGGCTGCCAGCTGAGGCAATTTTAAAAACGCACGTGCCGGCGTTGCTTGAAGCACTTAAAGTTACGGAGAAGCTTGCATGAAAAAGACTACAAAAGAAATGATAAAACTTTTGGATCAAGGAAAAGTGCGTGTCGCAGAAAAAAGAAATGGTGTCTGGACCGTAAATATAGAAGCTAAAGAAGCCATCATAGATTTTTTTAAAACACAAAAGGTGGCAGAATTGAAAGCCGGTCCATTTAGTTACGTCGATAAAATCCCAGTAAAGAAATGGAAATTAAAAGATGGTGTTCGCGTTGTCCCACAAGCCATTGTTCGCCAGGGCGCCTTTGTAAATAAAGGTGCTATACTAATGCCAAGCTATATAAATATCGGCGCTTATGTTGACGAAGGGACAATGATTGACACTTGGGCTACGGTTGGTTCGTGTGCGCAGGTTGGAAAAAATGTTCATCTAAGTGGCGGCGTTGGAATTGGCGGGGTGCTTGAACCTGCGCAGGCAGCGCCCGTGATTATCGAAGACAATGTCTTTGTCGGCAGTCGCTGTATCATCGTCGAAGGAATTTTAATCGAGGAGGGCGCCGTTCTCGGTGCCGGGGTTGTGCTTACCGCTTCAACAAAAATTTTAGATGTAACCCAAAAAGAGGTCGTCACGATTAAAGGCAAAATCCCTAAAAACTCTGTCGTTATTCCAGGAACAATCCCCAAAGATTTTCCTGCTGGAAAATTTGAAGTACCTTGCGCGCTTATCATAGGTACCCGAAACGCATCGACTGATAAAAAAACATCTTTAAATGATGCGCTCAGGATGTTAGGTACCCACTCACTTTTGGCGTAACGGCGCGTCCAAATAGACGCGCCGTTACGCCAAAAGTGAGTGGGTACCTAACCAAGTGTCACAGTGATACTGCCTTTCAAAATAAGAAAGACAAAGTGGCTCCAGAAAATTTTGTTTGGATATGAAAATTAACAATATACACGCATTTCCCCTTACTGTTGCAGTGGCACATCTTTGGCAATATTGTATTTCAAGTTTATTAACCACGTTCCTTTGAAGGGGGAATTACAGATGAAAAATTTTAAATTATCAGCACTCTTGCTGTCGGCACTTATGTTGGTATTGACTGCTTGCGGTGGCGGTGGCGGGTCAGGCTCAACTTCAACTGGTGGCACCTACTATACTCACGCTCAGTTAGCACAGGAATTCGTCCGTCGTGTTAATTCCGATGTGGCTGGGTATGATCTAGAGCTTGTTAAAACAAATACTCTACAAACAGACTACATCGTGGTTTATGACTGGAGCTATGGAACCTACGACGCCTATTATATCGGCGACTACAATGTGGGCGAAAATCTTTCCAGCTACCTATATTCATGGCAGGATTATTTCTACTTTGATTTGTGGTACGATAGCACCTGGAACGAGTACGTAGATCCCTACACTGGCATCCGTTTCGAGAAAAAAGCCGCCGTCGGAAAAGATTTAGCAAAACTGAAATCCTTCAAACAAGACCTTTTAGTTGAAAAATCAGCAAATGCGCTACGCGATCAATACGGTTTAAGCGAATCTAAATCTTTAGATATGGCCCGTATCGCATATCATATCTCTAATGCACCAGCAGGTTCGATCACTAATGCAGATATCGACAGATACTCTAAGGACCTCGTTGGCAGCACAGTGACCGATTTCCAAAACGACTTCAAGTCTGGAAATATATCCAGCTTAAGCGCCAGAATCGAACAAGCCGCCGAAGTCACCGGAATGGGCCCAGAAGCAACCCAAAAACTAATCAAAGACATGTTCATGAAATAGGGTGCCAGGCACCAGCCGTCCGCACCGCGGACATTGTTAAGCGCCAAAAGCAAAAAAAAGAGGAGCTCTTCGCTCCTCTTTTTTTTTGCTTTTGGTGCGTTTGATCTCCGATATTCGGACGGTTGGTGCCTGGCACCCTATTTTGTTCCTGTCTAATAGGTAAACACCTAAAAGCCCTGTAAAATCTTGAAAACCGCGGTCCCGACATTGCTCAGCTGTACGTTAACCATTAGCTTGCCGGGAGCTTATATGTTTAAAGCAGTTTCACTGCTAGTCAGTTTTATATTTAGCATCAGTGCCTTTGCCCAACTCGCGCAAAAAGAAGATCCACGCCCAATGGGGTCACTTTTGTTGAAGAAAATTGCTAATGAATTGCCGGCTATTGATCTTGTTTGTAATTTTGAAAAATGCGGCGACTTGAGGGATAAACCACTTAACCCTGATCAAGTGAACCTTCTTATCAAAAAAAAAGTTATAAAAGACGCCTCAGAATTAAACCCATCATCAAATTCGATTCTTTGGTCAGCCAGTTTAAAGGAATACCCTTATGCTGATCTTTGGAAAAATACTCTCGGCTTCCCTGTTAATAGCGAAAACCCCCAAGAACTCGGTTTTGAATTTAACAATGAATCTTTCAATTACATAAATATTAAGCCTGACGGCTTCAATAACATGACAAGCATATATGTACGCAGTACCCGAGACCAACAATTCTACAACATACGACTGGGCCCCCTGGTTCACAATAATCTTTTAAGAAAAGGCATATTACGAAAACTTGGATATTTTATTCCGCCACTTCAGTATTTAAAAACTTTTAAAGTGACCTTTGCAAATTTCGGCACCGCCAAAGAAGACAAGATCAAGTTAATCAATGACCTTTACCAGAAATCCAAAAATCCAACAGATTGGATCACAAACCTTTCAAACGACACGGTTGTATGCATTGTCACCCCACCAGGAGACCCTGATGCAATTATCATTACCGACGCAGATTCAGATGAGATTAAGAAAATAAAGCAACAACAAAAAGACGCCCTCATTGCACGCCGGGATCAATGTAATGATCTGATTGCAGCAATTCCAGACACGTTCGACGTTCGCGGTGCTGTTGTTTATAAAGGTACTGATGATATTTCGTACAACCTATCCCGCGGCAGCTTGGATACAAAGGATGGCCCTATTATTATGGGTCGCCGCCTATTAAATTCACTGCTTATACCCTATGCGGTTGTCGATGCCGTTCCACAGCTCAACCTTTTTGAATGGGTCCCGGGGCGCGAGCAATCGCAAAATATTTCCATCAACCACGAAGAAGGATATATCTATCGCGTTTCACTTGCAGATTCGCTGTGGATGCTTCGCCGACTTGCAAAGCTTGACCGCAAAGATTTTGTAGATATCGTAAAAGAAGCGCATTTCGAAATTGATCGCCCAGAATATAAAACCGCATATGAAAATCTGCTTGTTGAAAAATTAATTTCTCGTACGACTTATTTATTTAAAAAATTTGGCGTTAAAACAAGCCTTAAAGCTGTCACCCTGTACGATGTCCCCGGAATTGTTAAAGATGGAAAGCTCTTGCTGGACGTATGTAAAGACTATCTCTCAATCGTATGTTGGGAATCAGACCCAGAATCACCACTTTCTCGCAGGGAATACTTTGCTCTTGGAAAATCAATTTTTATGAGCAACGCATTTTCTCAAGCTGTTCGATATGCAAATGAAAACGTACTTCCAGAAGAGGTACAAAAGGGATCAAGCATAGGAAAAGCTCTTGAATACCACAGGTTTGTTGAACGACCCGCAAAGCAATTTGCCAAATGTTTAATTGCAGCCAAAGAAGGCAAGCAATGCACCCCCCTCCCGGATGAAACGTGGACCCATTGGTACAAGAATGTTTCTCTTATTGTATCGCGC
Source organism: Bdellovibrionota bacterium (assembly GCA_963169515.1). Lineage (GTDB taxonomy): Bacteria > Bdellovibrionota > Bdellovibrionia > Bdellovibrionales > JAEYZS01 > CAUJEF01. The sequence continues at coordinate 4,391 of CAUJEF010000098.1, read as the reverse complement.
AACACTGTGTTTGGCGCGTTCATGGGTGCCGATTATCCAATTCAATTGGCAAAGACCGTTGGCTTTGCCGTGGGCGGTGGTATGTTTGCTTTTCGTGACGGACTACCATCTGATCAAAACCTAACCGGCGATTTGAATGGCTCCCTGTTGGTTACCTACACAAGTCTCAAAGGTACCTTAAGTGTTGAGGCGGCAAACAAAGATCCAATCAAAAATATTTTTGTCCCTAGTACAAGATGGAAAAATCGACATATCCTAGAAGATCTTTCCACAGATAATTTAAAAAAAGAGAATATTGATTTGAAACTGGTCGAAGATGCAAAGGCAAGCGTGCGCGAGCATGGCGCGGTGAGTTCTAGCATTGCTGAGGCCCTTGAAGAATCTCCAGTACAAGCTCGCGTTAATGAGATCATATCAAAATTTAAAGAAAGCCTCGGCTTACAAGAATCCGTTATTATTTCAAAAATCTATGGTGGTTCCGGATTGTTTAGGTTTGTAAAAAGCTTAAAAAATGAACTACCGGGATCTGTCAGCCTTGGAGACAATGTTCAATTCGTATCACGCTTAAATGTCACACGAAACCGTGAAAACACCATTCAAATTTTTAAAAGCACTGCAAAAATGAATACACGTACCCCACTCGACATGACAGTTGGCTATTACGGCGTTCCCGTCATAAAAGGTGGATTCTCACGGGCCGATGGGACTGCGAAAACAAATTTTTATTCGATCAATATAAACCCGAACATCGCCGAAAATCCATTCATCTTAGACCAGATAGCTGCGTTGGCTAAAGTTCTCTTAACAAATAATACAAGCCATTTGGAAAAGATCACAGAAAACACAAAAATCGCCAGCAGCTATAACCCATTTAAAGTTCTCCATTCATTCCATGCCCCAGAAAATTCACTTGGGTTTTTATTTTGGAAACGTGACGCTCAAAAAATTATGGATACACTCACCATCAACACACCAGATAATTTTAATAAGCGAATGATTATGTCGACAACCGGTGTTCGCGTGGGACGCGATCTTCAATCATTCGCTCTCGATATCATCAACAGTTTAATTCAATATAAAACAAATTGGGATTTTGACGTCAGCGTGCAAACCAATCAAAACCCGGGGGATACAATTTACGGCAGACAACGCACACGCCGAGCATCGATTGAAGCCCAACGTAACGTGGATGAAAGCATTGAAACCACGGGAAAGCTAAATAATCTCACAGATGCCCCTGGTGAACTGGAAAACCAATACGGTGCTATTGAACATTCTTGGCATGGCTGGCAGTGGAGCCGAAAAACGCTTCAGAAAGTGGTTCGTGAACAAGAAGAGCGTTTCGGAACGGATATTTACCCTGAAGAAAAAATTCAAAACATTGAGCTAGCTCAGCTTTACACGTTGTTGATTTCTGTAAAATTCTATAAAGACGCAATTGACCATATGGCAAATCTTTCTCCTGAAGCCGTTAGAGAAATTTTTGACAAGATGTCATTGGACAATATCGATATACACGGGAAATATCCAAACTCAGGCCCCCGTGACACTATCCCCGGTCGACGTAAATTGGATGTTATTGTAGAAAATTTTGTTTGCGCCCAAGAGGCTTATAAAATTGCAAAACAAGCGGCTCTGGGGCCGGATCAAGTTATTCGCAAACAAAAATGTCCAAGTAAAGAATTTAGAAAACCGCAACCTGCAAATCCCAAAATGGCCGCAAACGCCGCTCTTCATATGATAAATCGAACAGAGGCTCTGTTAAAAAAAGAAGGCATCTGGGCAATGGCAGGGGGTAAAAACGAAGTGTATATCGAAGCCTATCTAGACGGTTTCAAAAAAGGCGACGCCACAGGATACAAAACTGTTATTGGTGATTCCTCTGGCGAGATTACGTCGCAAAAATCAAATGGTCCTTTAAAAGACATTATGAAGGCAATGGATATAAACGTCGGCGAATTTTATATATATTGGCTGCTGAACAGGTTGTAGCATTGAATTAACCCATTTCCAAGTGCCAGATTCAAAGCTTCTGCTTGTTGGTGAAAACCATTTTTTAGATGATGCACAAATATTTACCAAAATAATCTCCACTTTTTCTGCGCAAATGACACCTCAAAAATGTATTTTTTTGGAACTAGCCTCGAGTCATCCGATATTAAAACCAACCAAAGTCCGGGCGCTAGAACCCCTAAGCATCCTTCCATAGCAGGGTTTAAAGCCCTTATGAAATTACAACTGACTCTTTACCCACAATAAGAGTTTGATTATTCCCGCCACAACTTGAATCCACTTCCACAACGGCGCTGCACGTACGTACTGCTTCAACTTTTTAATCTTTTTCCGATAAGCATTTGTTGGTTGCATATCAGACCTCCTTCCGGAGGCTCTATCCTAAGCCAAAAAGCAGGGGCTCTAGCATAATACTAGAGCCCTTTTCATTTTTAGTGAGCCATTGAAAATTAAATTAAATCTATTAGAGAAACTTTTGTCCGAGTCTCGGATAAATATCCGGGCCAGCGTCAGCGCACCGGACCACTCAGGTACACCTCCACTTACATGACCCACATGGTTTTTGTAATTATTGCTTTTCTAATGAACTCGTCGCTTTTTTTAAACTGTTAGTGTAAGTTTCGGCCCTGTGATAAGGGGATCTCTCCCCTTGTAGGGTTGCACAGGGGGCCGGATGGCTAAAAAGCTTTTGTTTCTTACACTTACAGTATTTACCTTAAGTATTGCTGCGGCTGACAGGGCGCCCGTACAGTTAGAAAAACCAGTCCAATTTAGCGAAATTATCAATGTAGAATTTAAGGCCCCCCCAACAGAAACCCAAATCAACCTATTGCGAAAAGTTAAATTTGTAATATCGGTAACGCGTCTTACTCCTCTAAAAGATCGCGAAGGCTATTTCCCGCGCATATATGAAGTTCGCGTCGACAAAGCCGCCTTGAATAGTCAATCGTTTCCGGAACTGAAAGCAGATCTTATTAAAACTGGTGTCATTAAAAAACTTTGGGAGAGTCATTATTTTGTTAATTATTCGATCATTCCATCGACCACAACAACCCCCGCTTCGAACGACACACTCTTTAACTATCAATGGAACGTGCACAATAACGGTCAAAAGATTTTAAATGATATCACAGATATTAAGCCCGAGGTTTTCGACGGAAAAGATGGTATCGATATCGGTTGGATAAAAATCAGGGATCAGCTGAATACAATCGTAAAACGAGACGTAAAAGTGGCCGTGATAGATAGCGGATCGACTACGGACCACCCAGATCTTAAAAATAGCTTCGCCAAGAACATGATCGAATGTACCCCCCAGGGCACAGTCAATGTCGCAGCCAAAGAAGATAAAGATAACAACGGCTACATCGGCGATTGCATGGGGTGGAGCTTTGCAACCCCGGAAAACCTACCCCAAGGTAAAAATATCGTAGACGATGATTTTGGTCACGGCACCCACGTCGGGTCAATTATGGCCGCCGAAGGGAATAATAAAAATGGAATTGCTGGAATTTCTAATAAAATAAAATTGATTCCAATTAAAGTGTATCGTGATGATCGCAGCCAACCAGGACGAATGAACACATTAAGTGGATTCATTAGCAATATTACAAAAGCCGTGGCCTACGCCATTGCTATAAAGGCAGAAGTAATCAATATCAGCCTTGGATGGCCCGAAAGCGCAGATTCAGATGACGTTCGAAAAGTGTTCGAACTTGCCATGAAAAATAACATTACAATAGTTGCTGCAGCAGGAAATGATTCTCATAACGCTCTCGTTTACCCTTGTGCCTATAGGGGCGTCATTTGCGTGGGTTCTGTAAACAATAATGGAACTGTTTCTGACTTTTCAAATTATGGTGGCCATGTTGATGTTCTTGCTCCAGGAAACGAAATCTTAGCCGCGATTCCAATGAAAATTAAATCAGAATTCTCAATTGCGGGTTACGATGTAAAGTGGGGAACAAGCCAGGCCGCCCCACACGTTGCCGCCATAGCAGCTCTTTTAAAAGGCGCTAAAGAAAGCATATCTTCAGACGAAATTTACGCCCGCCTGCTTTCAACGTCGGTCCCAATTCCTTCAGACGAAAAATATTTTCTTGGGGGCCTTGTTCAGCTGGACAAAGCCCTCACTGAGCCACTGAAGCCCGCAGTTCGGCCAATTTTTAAAAACTTAACCCAAATTCCATACAATTATCTTGGACAAAACGAAGGACAATTCAAACTTTCACTCCCGATTCGAAGTTATGGCGCCGCTGCCCATAATATTGAGATCGCCGTCTCGAGCGATCTTCCGAACGTAAGATTTGATAATCCTGTCTTGCGCTATCCAACATTGGATTCAGGGGAAGAAGTTATTTTAAATCTGAACGGTTCCC
>CAUJEF010000097.1 GCA_963169515.1 Bdellovibrionota bacterium | reverse complement strand
AGAAAGCGATTTCAAAAGACTTCGCTTTGAAGATGTTGTGTTAGTTGGAAATGAATTGCCACCAGCGCATTTTGTTACTTTTAAAACGATATATGCAAAACAGCTGGTGGAGATAATCAAGGGCGCGGGGGTGTATGTGGATCAGCGAGAATCCAATCTGCGTTTTGGATTTGGAATTTATCATAACAAGGAAAGCGTTGACAGGCTTTTCGAAATTCTTCGTGAACTGCCACTGTAAGGTATAGAGAATGCAAGCAAAAGATATAATGACATCAAATCCAATTAGTTTGATCGTGAATATGGAACTGGGCCAGGCGGTTCAAACGATGCTTGATAATGACATTTCAATCGCTGCCGTTACGACCTACGATGGAAATATTATCGGGCAAGTGTCGGAGGTCAGTGTGCTGCGAGCTTTTATTCTGAGCAAAAGTACGCCAGAAAAAAAATTACTAAATGATTATAGGCAAGTTTTCAAAAGTGTGGATAAAGTTTACGAGGACGACACCATAGATCAGGTTGTGAAGGTGTTATTAAAGTCCCATTACAATCGGGTCCATGTGGTGACCCGTGGGGATCGCATTCGTGGAATTATTAGTCCCAAAGACATCATTCGCGGACTAATGGGCGAAGAGCATCGCTCGGGATCTATGTTGCATGAATTAAATGAAATGGGAAAAAAGATAGAGGAATTAAAAACGACAATCGACAACCGTGAAGATAAAATTAAGACGTACGAAAAATTTATTCACGGCTCAGATTATATGATGCATTCGGTGGATAAGAATGGAAAAATTATTGTAGCCAACAATAAGCTGAGCCAAGCGCTTGGATATCGCCCCGGAGATTTAATAGGAAAATCTGTTTATCTCTTGTATGAACTTCGCCATCATGACGAGATCAAAAAATCCCTTGAGAAGCTTATCGAGGAAAAGAAATTCATTAAGACATACTCAACGTATGTAACAAAGACCGGCGAAACCTTGCGAGTTGAGGTTGCGTCATCAGTTTTAAAAGATTCAAAGGGTGGATTTGTGGCAACATCGACAATTTCAAGAATTATCGATCAGGATGACCTGTTGCGTGCGCTTCATGGTGTTTACGAATCAGAGAACGCGCTTCCCGGTGCGGAAAAGCCCAAAAAGGCTAAAAAATAGCCATTAAATACGTTTAAATTTGCCTTATTTGAGTTTGCGCTTTCGGAGCTGAAAGTGTATAAAATAGCTCGAACTAAAGAGGTAAAAAGTGGTCCAAATCCATATTGAAAGCTTGTCCAATCCGGAAGCTCGCCGTTTTAAAGTGGGCCTACCCATCAGCTCTGAAACCGTTGCCTATGAAAATACAAACTCCGCAAAACGATCGCGGTTGGCTACGAAGATTTTTGGATTTCCATGGACACAAAGCGTGACTGTGGGAACGGACTTTGTGGATGTCGTGAAGCAGGATTGGGTCGAATGGGAAGTGCTTGCACAGCCGCTTGCAGGTTTAATCAAAGAGCACGTCCAAATGGTGCTGGATGATGGCGCCTTGGCCGTCGAGGAAAACCCTAAATTAGATCTAAAGCCTTTGGTTTCCGAGCCTGTGATTGGCAACGGTGGCTTGAGCGATCCATTGGCACAAAAAATCATTGAAATACTTGATTCCCAAATTAACCCGTCAGTTGCAATGCATGGAGGGCAGATTCGGTTGGTTGGATTTAAGGATTTTAAGGCCTATATCCAAATGGAGGGCGGCTGCCAGGGTTGCGCATCGTCTAAAGCAACTTTGAAGCAAGGGGTTGAAGCATCGATCAAATCTGCTCTGCCTGAAGTAGAGGATGTGATCGACGTTACAGACCATGCTACAGGTATAAATCCATATTACCGTTAGTCTACAAACCAATGTCTAATTAAGCCGTTTCGCGTTGAGGGTCGACCTTTTTCCTTTTAAAATTTATTATTCGATCCGCTATAGCGGATCAGTCATTTATGCGAGTGAAAAAGGAAATCAAAGCGTGGGAAATTTTACTCATCTAAACCAGTCAAATTCGGATTATATAGAAAATCTATACCAAGAGTATTTGAAGAAATCCGATTCGGTTCCACTTGAATGGAAACTATTTTTTGAGGGTGTTGAATTTGGCGAAGGCCGGGAAACAAGTGGCTTATCTGAAACAGATTTAAAAGTCTTTAGGCTTGTTCAGGCATTTCGTGATTATGGTCATTTTGAAGCACAATTGGATCCCCTTACAAATTACAATTCAAAGTCTGAAGAGCTATCACTTCAGCGCTATGGTTTGACTGAGGCGGATCTAGCGAAGCCATTTAAAATTAATAGTTTTTCTGGGACTCTTGCTGAAATCATTGAGCGTGTTCGTAGAATTTACTGTGGAACGATATCGGTACAAGTTGCCGAAACAAAACCAAAAATCCGCGAATGGTTTTTGCGCGAAATGGAAGAAGGCTTTGATAAGCATACTTTAACAAAAGAACAAAAAGTCGAAGCCCTAAAGCATCTGATCGAAACAGAGGTTTTTGAAAAATTTTTGCATACACGTTTTGTGGGGGCAAAACGATTTTCAGGGGAGGGGACGGATGCTCTTATCCCCATGTTGTTTTTTGGAACGGACGTAGCTGCTTCGTTAGGTGTTAAAGAATTTGTAATTGGAATGGCTCACCGTGGGCGTCTCAATGTCCTCACCAATTATCTTGGCAAGGGGTACGCAGAAATTTTTGGTGAATTCGAAGGAAAAATGAAAGATGACGTGCCCGGCTTAGACGGTGATGTGAAATATCACTTGGGATATTCTTCAGATAAAAAAACACAATATGGAAACTTTCATGCATCGCTTGCGTTTAATCCCTCGCACCTTGAGGCCGTTGATCCGGTCGTTCTCGGAATGACTCGCGCAAAGCAGCGTCTTTACAAGGACACAAAAGAGCGTAAAAAAGTGATCCCCGTTCTTATCCATGGTGACGCTGCGTTTGCAGGTCAGGGCGTTGTAATGGAAACCTTACAACAGTCGCAGTTGGAAGGTTACCGGGTGGGAGGGACTCTTCACATCATTTTGGATAACCAAGTGGGGTTTACTGCTGATCCGGAAGATACTCGCAGTTCCCCATACTCATCTGATGTAAGCAAAGGGCAGCTAACCCCAGTTATCCATGTGAATGCCGATGATGCTGAGGCTTGCATTCGTGCAATGAGCATGGCAATCCGATTTCGTCAGGAGTTTGCACAGGACGTTGTGATCAATATGATTGGTTATCGAAGATATGGCCACAATGAAGGCGACGAGCCCGCATTTACCCAGCCCGTAATGTATGATTTAATTAAAAAACATCCAACATTAACAGAAATTTATGGCCAAAGATTGATTTCTGAAAAGCTAATAGATAAAAAATATGTCGATACGCTTTTCAGCGAAAAAATGGACAATCTTCAAAAAATATTGGAAGAAACTAAAAAGAATCCGCCAAAGCGAGTGTTGTTTTCTTTCGAAGGGAAGTGGAAAGGGCTTCGTCGTGGAGAAGCAAAGGATTTTGAAAAGCCAACCAATACGCGGGCAAAAATTGAAACCCTGATCGATGCGGGTACGATATTAACGACTGTCCCTAAAAACTTTAATTTGAATCCGAAACTAAAAAAATTGCTAGAGCAACGTGAAGAAATGATTAAGGGGAAACGCCCTATTGATTGGGGGATGGCAGAGTTGCTTGCATACGGAACTTTGATGTTTGAAGGCACTTCGGTGCGTTTATCTGGTCAAGATTGTGGACGTGGAACCTTTTCGCATCGGCACAGTGTATTCTATGATCAGAAAACTGGAGAAAAATTTGTCCCATTAAAAACGATCAAGCCAGGTCAAGTTGAATATTGTGTGTACGATTCATTACTATCGGAGATGGGCGTTTTAGGATTTGAGTATGGGAACTCTATTTCAGACCCGAGCTTTTTGACAATGTGGGAAGCTCAGTTCGGTGACTTTGCAAATGGCGCGCAAATTATTATCGATCAATTTATTTCTTCTGGGGAAACCAAGTGGTATCGTATGAATGGTCTAGTGATGCTGTTGCCCCATGGGTACGAAGGCCAGGGGCCAGAACATTCAAGCGCTCGCCTAGAGCGATTTTTGCAGTTATGCGGACAAACGAATATGCAAGTTTGCAATTTGTCGTTACCATCGCAAATTTTTCATGTTCTTCGCCGACAAGTGAAGCGCGATTTTCGAAAACCACTCGTAATCATGACCCCAAAGTCATTGTTGCGACATCCAAAAGTCGTTTCAAGTTTGGAAGACCTTGCGAATGGGACCTTTCAAGAGCTGATTATAGACCCAAACGTAAAAGATCCTCAAAAGGTAGAGACGGCCATTTTCTGTAGCGGAAAAATATATTACGAATTGGACGACTACAGAGATGCAGAAAAAATAGAAACGGAAAACTTTTCAATTAACCGCATTGAGCAACTTTATCCATTTCCAAAAACTCAAATTGTTCAGTGGTTAAAATCGACAGCTAAACTGAAGCGGATTGTCTGGTGCCAAGAAGAGCCAGAAAATATGGGGGCGTGGCCAGAACTTCGCGTTTGGCTACAAGAAGCAGTTAGGGATGCGGGGAAAAACATTGAGATTGCTTATATTGGCCGTGATCGACGTGCAAGCCCTGCCGTTGGGTCACTTTACAAACATAAAGAAGAACAAACACGGATTGCTTTAGATTGTTATAAAGCCATTAAAGGATAAAGTTTATGCTACACGTGAAAATTCCAACAGTCGGCGAGTCAATTACAGAAGCAACAATTGCAAATTGGAAAAGAAAAGATGGTGAGTATGTAAACACCGGAGATGTCCTGTTGGAAATTGAAACTGACAAGGCTAATGTTGAGGTTGTTGCGGACGGTGCTGGTGTTTTAAAAACCATTGCTAAAGAAGGTGATGTTGTAAAAATTGGAGCGATCGTTGGCGAAATTGATAATACGAAAGCAGCGAGTGCAACTGTAGCTTCGAAAGCTCAACCGATTGTGGCTCCCCCGACAGCGCCAAACGGAAACCCGGCGCCGCGAACAACACCGTCGCCAAATGGTGGAACACAAGTGCTTAGCCCTGCGGTTCGACATATTGTGGGTGAAAAAGGAATCGATCCATCGGGCCTTCAGGGAACTGGTAAGGGTGGCCGCTTAACCAAAGCTGATGTTTTGACATCAGCATCAGAAGCTAAACCTCTTGTTCCGACACCAACACCAACACAACCACTTCCGATCGCCCCACGGCGAGATCCTGGTGAATATATCCAAGAACGTAAAAAAATGACCACGATTCGAAAAAGGATTGCAGAGCGTCTTGTCCATGCACAAAACACGGCAGCAATCTTAACTACGTTTAATGATGTGGACATGAGTGCAATTAATCAAATTCGTGAAGCATATAAAGATTCTTTCAAGGAAAAATATGGAATTAGCCTAGGAATGATGGGCTTTTTTGTAAAAGCATCAGTCGCTGCGCTGAAGAAAATCCCAGAAGTGAATGGTTGGATCGAGGGGGATGAGGTTATTTACAATCGCTTTTATAACATTGGCATAGCGGTCGGAACCCCTCGTGGTTTGATTGTTCCAGTAGTTAAGGATGCAGATCTTTTAACATTGCCACAAATTGAACTTGTGATTCGGGACTTTGCAGTCCGTGGCCGTGATGGAAAAATCAAGCCGGATGAATTACAGGGCGGAACATTTACCGTCAGCAACGGTGGGGTATATGGATCATTGATGTCGACACCGATACTCAACCCGCCGCAAAGTGGTATTTTGGGAATGCATCGAACGGAAAATCGACCAGTTGTCATTGGAAACGAAATTAAAATTCGTCCGATGATGTATGTTGCGCTTTCTTACGATCATCGATTGATCGATGGTGAGCAATCCGTTACGTTTTTGAAAACAGTTAAGCAGAACCTCGAAGATCCGCATAGGTTATTAATTGAAATTTAGGATTTAAAATGGCAGAGAATAATTTTGACGTCGTCATCATCGGTGGTGGTCCTGGCGGTTACGTTGGGGCCATCCGCGCAGCGCAATTGGGGTTAAAAACGTGTGTTGTGGAAAAAGATCCTACCTTGGGTGGGACATGCTTGAATGTCGGCTGCATTCCTTCAAAGGCATTGTTGGATTCTTCTGAACATTTTTCTGCAGCAAAACACGATCTTTCCATCCATGGGATTAAGGTGTCTGGGGTTGAGCTGGATATTAAAACCATGATGGCCCGTAAGGACAAAATCGTAAAAGATTTAACGAGTGGAATTAAGTTTTTATTTGATAAAAACAAAATTCGATGGGCCAATGGCTTTGGCAAAATCACTTCGGCAAATACAGTTGAAGTTACTGCGCCTGATAAGACCAAAGAAATCTTAACTACAAAATACATAGTAATTGCCACGGGCTCTGCCCCTATTGAATTGCCATTTATGAAGTACGACAATAAGAATATTGTTTCATCGACAGAGGCCTTGACCTTTGAAAAGGTTCCGAAACATATGGTTGTGATTGGCGGGGGAGCCATAGGACTTGAAATGGGTTCGGTTTGGATGCGTATGGGGGCACAAGTAACTGTGATTGAATTCGCAGATATGATTGCATCAACCGTGGACACTCAGATTTCAAAAATGCTTTTGCGCGTTCTTGGCAAACAAGGAATGAAGTTTGAACTAGGTTCAAAGGTCACGGGAGCCAGTATTAAAAAAGATGGCGATATCACTGTTAACTTTGAAGTTCTCAAAGATGGTTCAAAAAAAGAAATCCAATGCGATAAAGTTTTGGTTGCTGTCGGCCGACGTGCTTATGCCGACAAATTAGGTGCTGAAAGCGTCGGAATTGAAACTGATGAGCGTGGGCGTATTCGTGTAAACGAGCATTTACAAACAAAGGTTTCAAACATCTTCGCTATTGGTGACGTTATTCGGGGGCCGATGCTTGCTCATAAAGCTGAAGAAGAGGGAGTGTGCGTTTCTGAATTCATCGCAAATGGGTATGGCCATGTAAACTATGAAACAGTGCCATCGATTATCTACACATGGCCAGAAGTGGCGAGTGTTGGTATGACCGAAGATGAAGTTAAAGAAAAAGGAATCGAAGTGAACGTCGGGACATTTCCTTTTACCCCGAATGGTCGTGCTAAGGCAATGGCAAGCACAGACGGTTTAGTCAAGATCGTCGCCGATAAAAAATCAGATCGAGTATTGGGTGTTCATATCTTAGGGCCAAGGGCATCAGATATGATTTCTGAGGCTGTAATGGCAATGGAATTTGGGGCTTCTTCCGAAGATATTGCGCGCGCTTTCCATGCACATCCAACATTAAGCGAGGTCATGCGCGAAGCCGCCCTAAATGTCCACAAGCTCGCACGTCAGATGTAAAGATACTGGTTCATTATCGGTTCGCGAGCTGCCTCAACACAAACTGCAAAATTCCACCGTGTCTAAAATATTCTAATTCTGTTTCAGTATCGATTCTTGATTGAACTTGAATTGTTTCGGTGGTCCCATTCTTGCGATGAATTATCACATCTAAGTTTTGCTGTGGCTTCATTGTTTTTATACCGATTACGTCGAATGTTTCAGTTCCGTCTAGTTTTAAAGATTTTCGATCAGCTCCTACAAATTGCAGTGGCAGGACCCCCATTCCAATCAGATTCGATCGGTGGATTCTTTCAAAGCTTTCCGTGATTACGGCCTTTATGCCAAGCAATAAGGCGCCTTTCGCAGCCCAATCTCGTGAAGATCCAGTACCGTATTCTTTGCCTGCGATAATGACCAAGGGTGTATTTTCTTTCTGGTACTTCATTGAAGCATCATAGATCGGCATAATTTCGCCCGTTGGGATGTGCTTTGTCACCCCACCTTCTGTACCTGGTGCCATTTCATTTTTAATACGAATGTTTGCAAATGTTCCGCGTACCATGACTTCGTGGTTGCCACGGCGAGCGCCGTAAGAATTAAAATCTTTGTTCTCTATTTTGTGAGACATTAAATACCTGCCCGCAGGCGAATCTTTTTTGATATTTCCTGCCGGAGAAATGTGATCAGTTGTAATACTGTCACCCAGGATGGCAAGTGGTACGGCCCCCGTTATGTCGTGAACCTCTGCCGGCTTCTTGGACATCCCCTCAAAATAAGGTGGGTGTTGGATATAGGTCGAACTTGTATCCCAGGCGTAGGTCTCTGATTTTTTCATAGGAATTTTTTGCCACTCTTCAGGTCCCAGGAAAACATTTTCATAGCGGGCGTTAAATAGTTTATCAGAAATGGCCTCATTTATCACAGTTTCAATTTCTTTGTTTGATGGCCAAATATCTTTCAAAAATACAGCCTTTCCGTCTTTGCCTGTCCCAACTGGGTCATTTAAAAGATCAATAGACATACTTCCAGCAATTGCGTAAGCCACACATAGAGGGGGGGAAGCTAAATAGTTCGCTTTCGTTTGGGGGTTTATGCGACCTTCAAAGTTTCGGTTGCCAGACAAAACCGCCGCCACGACAAGATTTCCCTTGTCGACCGCACGCGAAATATCTGGCAAAAGTGGTCCAGAGTTTCCGATGCACGTCGTACAACCATATCCGACAAGATTAAACCCCATATAATCCAAATATTTTTGCAAGCCTGCCTTGACCAAATAGTCAGTTACGACCTGTGAGCCTGGGGCAAACGAAGTTTTTACCCAGGGTTTTACCCTTAGGCCTTTTTCGTATGCTTTTTTTGCAAGGATTGCTGCGCCAATCATAACACTTGGATTCGAAGTGTTTGTGCAGCTTGTGATTGCCGCAATTACAACATCGCCATTGCCAAGCGTATCACTTGAGTTTTCAATTGTTACGGCGCTGGAAGACTTTGTTACCATCTCAGGGGCAACCGCAAACGAGTCTGTTAAATGCTTTTTAAATTCCTGAGCCGCATTTTTCAAAGTGACTCGGTCTTGAGGACGTTTTGGGCCCGCTAGGGATGCTTCCACTGTTCCCAAATCAAGTTCAGTTGTCGTGGTAAAGACCATCTCTTCACCGTTGGCCCATAGGCCCTGCTCCTTAGCGTATGCTTCGATCAATTTTATTTGATGTTCAGATCGACCAGAGAGCCCCATGTAAGAAATTGTTTTGTCGTCAATTGGGAAGAAACCACAGGTTGCGCCATATTCAGGAGCCATATTGGCGACAGTCAAGCGGTCAGCGAGCGACAGACTGTCTAAGCCCGGCCCGAAATATTCTACAAATTTATTTACAACGCCCAATTTTCTTAACATTTGTGTGCAAGTCAAAACGAGATCCGTTGCTGTTGCACCCTCTTTTAATTTTCCTGTGAGCTTAAACCCCACTACTTCCGGAATCAGCATACTGTTTGCCTGTCCTAACATTGCAGCTTCCGCTTCAATGCCGCCAACGCCCCAACCGAGTACGGAAAGCCCATTCACCATAGTAGTATGCGAATCAGTTCCAACGACGGTGTCTGGAAAGGCGTACGTAATATCGCCAGCGTTGTATGTGAATACTGTTTTTGCAAGATACTCGCAATTCACTTGGTGGCAAATGCCCGTTCCCGGAGGAACCACTTTGAAATTCTGAAAGGCGCTCTGGCCCCATTTTAAAAAAACGTAACGTTCGTTGTTTCGCTCAAATTCCAACTGAACATTTTCTTTGAAAGATTTTTCTGTCCCATATGAATCCACAGAAACCGAGTGATCAATAACAAGGTCCACCTGTACAAGTGGATTAATTTTTTTTGTATCACCACCGATTTTTTTTATTGCCTCTCTCATGGCGGCGAGATCCACAATCGCCGGGACACCGGTAAAGTCCTGCATCAGCACACGTGCGACATGAAACGAAATTTCACGATTTGATTTACGAGTCTTTGTCCAATCTAAAAGCGCCAGAATATCTTCTTTTGTAACGACCTTGCCATCTTCATGACGAAGTAGATTTTCTAGCAAGACCTTCATCGAATTTGGCAATTTCGAAGTGTCATGGCCCAGTTGATCAAGAGCCTTGAGCGAAAATATCGTATATTCCTTGTCATCTACCTTAAGTGTTTTTCTGGATTTAAATGAATCGAGATTCTTTGAGACCATAGACTGCTCCTGCTGTAGTGTTAGGTCTTCGATATTAGCAGCAGAAGCAAAAAGCCTCAAGTATTGTTAGAATGAGCTGCGAATAATCCAAAGATCTTCAAAGAGCGGTTTGAATAAAGTTTTTACTAGATACTCCGCGCCAGAGGATCCACCCGTGCCCATTTTTGTTCCTATTGTACGTTCAACCATTTTTACATGACGATAACGCCATTCTTGAAGACCCTCGTCCAGATCAACCAAGCGTTCGCACATGTTCGCAATATTGCGATCTTTTTTATAAATATCAATTAACAGCCCTTGTAGGGCAAGGTTTGGCGATAGTGGTTGAGTAACGTCACGGTTTAGAAGCTCCGGCGGGATATCATAGTTATTAAGCTTCAAATATTTTAAGAACGCATCATAAAGCGTAGAGCGTTGGCTGTATTTTCGTAATTCAGAAGTCGCCCTTGGGTTGTTTTCATAAGCTTGGAAAGCAGACTTTCTTTTATGTCCCAGCATAAATTCAAGTTTTCTGAACTGCAGGGATTGAAATCCGCTTGAGGATTCAAGCCTAGACCTGAACGAAGCAAAGGATAGGGGAGTCATTGTTTCTAAAATATCAACCTGTGCGACCATAATTTTTAGAATTGTTAGAATTCGCTTGAACGAGGCGTGAGCCTGGAAGGAATCATTTTTTTCTAATAGTGCGTGTAGGTAATCAAGCTCATGCAATAACTGTTTAAACCATAGCTCATATACTTGATGAATTGTTATAAAAAGCATTTCATCATGTTCTGGCCCATCGGACAAAGGCTTTTGTAGCTGTAACAATTCGTCAACTTTTAGATACTTAGAATAATCCATAACGCGACCCTACCACTGGTCCCTTAATTTTCTCAAGCGAATAAATTCATCCAACGACTCAGCCCTTAAGAATGGATTTATTTTAAGCTCGGTGCCTAGAGTTGTCGGTAACGTGGGTCTATTTTGTGCTCTGACATCCAACATGTGTCTGTAATAATTTTCGACATCGTTATTTGGCGCATGAGCGCGAACGAATTCTAAGTTTCTTAGAGTATATTCGTGGCCACAGAATATGCGTGTTTCTGGATCGAGTTTTTTCAGTTTATTCAAACTTCGGTACATTTGCTCGGGTGTCCCTTCGAACAAGCGCCCGCATCCGGCCGAAAACAGGGTGTCCCCTGTGAAAAGAATCCGTTCACTTGGGATGTGGTACGCAATATGGCCTAAGGTGTGGCCAGGAATTGTGATGGTTTCTATTTCGATTTCATCGAAAATAATTTTTTCTGAGTCTTTTGTTCCAAGGTCGACATTTGCGATGCGCGAACGATCGTATTCTGAGCTTATGGTTTTACAGCCATAGTGATCCTTAAGCTCACTGTTGCCTTGGACATGATCCCAATGATGATGTGTAAGAAGAATTGTATCAAGTTGCCACTTCATGGAGCTCAGAAATTTCAAAACGGGCGCGCTTTCTGATGCGTCCACCAGAACCGCTTTGTCGCCAGCCCTAAGGGCATAGACGTAGTTATCTTTTAAGCACGGAATAGTATGTATTTCCATGTTGACCTCGACTTATGCATGAATCTACCACACACAAGGTCGAAAAAAAACCTTCCAAGTCTTTAACTACGGCCCAATTTTGCCGTGTATTTAGTGGGGTAGCTTGCTTTTCCCGCGGAGGACTTTTGAAAACCATCACAAATATCTTCATCTTAGCCTTATTTACACTTTTGTTTATATCGTGTCAGGACTCGAAAAGTCTCAAACATTTTTCTGCCGACAGTCTAGAAAATGCAAATGATCGCGTGATTTATGGCGATGATGACAGGCTCGATGTCTATGAGGCCGCCGATTATTGGAAAACAAAAGCCGATTCTACGGTAGCTTTAATGAAAGCGACAACACTAACAGCACAGTCTGATGGGACAACAAAGATCGGCGGCTCTATATTTGGTGATTCGTATGGTCTGTGCCCCAACGAACCTTTTCGGAAACAACGTTCGGCTGCATTCTGTTCAGGGTCGCTTGTTGCACCCAATGTCGTCATGTCAGCGGGGCATTGTATACGTTCTGCGACAGATTGCAAAAATGTGCGTTTGGTATTTGGTTTCAATTTAAAAAATAAAGACGTTCAGCCGGATGTAGTTCCAACCTCTGAAATCTATGAATGTGTCGAAGTTATTAAAACAGAGGAAGGTTCGAACGGATCGGACTTTTCGCTAATTCGGCTTAACCGCCAAGTGTCTGGCCACGAGCCTCTTTCTCTTAGGAGAGAAGGCCACCCAGCAGTGGGCGACGCGCTTGTTGTGATTGGTCATCCGGCGGGAATTCCCACTAAGGTTTCTGGCGGCGCAAGTATTCGCACAGTAAAGGACACATACGTTGTGGCAAATCTTGATACTTACGGGGGAAACTCAGGGTCTGCAGTTTTCAATGAAACGACAGGCCTAGTTGAAGGAATTCTTGTTCGCGGGGAAACAGACTTTGTTTTCAAAAATGGGTGTCGCCAATCGAACGTATGTCCGAACGCTGGGTGTCGCGGTGAAGATGTTACCCGAGTAGATCGAGTATTGCCTTATTTAGGCTTCTGATTTAAACACTTACTTGCCTATTTTCAATTGTCGGAGACCGTTTGATCAAAGTTTTATTCGTTTGCCACGGGAATATTTGTCGTTCGCCAACAGCAGAAGGTGTTTTTCGAAAAATTATTCAGGATAATAATTGTGAAAATCATTTTCATATCGATTCTGCCGGTATCATCGGATATCACGAAGGTGAGCCTCCGGATCATCGATCTACTACAACAGCCTTAAAAATGGGGTATGATATATCCTATATTCGATCGCGTCCGATCGAACGAGATGATTTTAAAAGGTTCGATTATATTCTCGCCATGGATCACTCGAATATGAAGCACTTGAAAGAGCTATGCCCTGACGATGTTGACGGCAATAAAATGCAACTTTTCTTAAATTTCTCGGAGCAATATAGGGGACAACCCGTTCCTGATCCTTACTATGGCGGCGGGGACGGCTTCGAAAAGGTTTTACGTATGTGTGAAGAGGCCGGTCACGGGTTATTTTCTTATTTCAGCAAAAAAATTAAATGAGCAAATTACTTTTTGGGCTTGGATTTTGGCTTGTAATTCATCGTTAGCCTGTCTGGAAATTTTTTAGATTCAAGATAACTATCTAGTAGCTGGTAAAGCTTTACACGACAAGAGCCACCGCAAGCACCAACCCCAGCCATCGTTGCATCAAAAATTTTAATTGGCGTGTCCGCGCCATTTATTATTGCCCTTTCGATGGCTTCACGAGGAACTTGATTGCAAAGACAAACCAATTCTTTTTTCTGTTTATGTCCCACTTTTGCGACCTTTAAGCTGGTCACGGATCCAATTGACTGTGACGTCCCGAATGCTTTCTAATGAATCTTTTACGAAAGCCCCTGCGGCAAAAACATGACCGCCACCGCCAAGCTTTTCGGCAATGCCAAGGACTTCGACGCGCCCCTTGCTGCGCAGACTGAGCTTGAATTGTTTTTCGCCGTCTTGGCGCACTAGAATTGCGGCTTCTAAGGTTTCGATATTCATCACCATATCGATCAGATCTCGAATGTTTTCTGCCTCAAGTCCTAATTCTTTCAAGTCGGAATTTCGCACACGTAAAAATGCAATTTTATCTTGGTCAAAGAACTCAATGTCATTCAATGCTCGTGCAACGAAAACTAATTTCTCTTTCGTAAAATCGCCGAAGATGGTTCTGTGAATTTGACCTGGTTCAATTTCAAATTTTACAAGTTCTGAGGCGATTTGGTGTGACGTTGGAGAATTACGAATGTATCGAAAGATTTGGGTATCAAAAACAATACTTGTATAAATGGCTTTTGCAATAATTTGGTCCAGGGGAATATTTAATTCGTTCAAAATGTAATATACAACTTCCCCAGTACTTGCGGCTTTGATATCCACGAGCGAGCCAGAACTTGGTTGAGGGCCACTTTCTAAGACGGGATGGTGATCGATAAAAATTATTTCAGCACATTTTTTCTCAAGTTCGGCATAGAGAGGCTCAAGCAAGCGGCTATCGTTTGTATCTAAAACAATGGCTATATCGGTCGGCTTGATTTCATCGTGGGGTCCATTGAAGCACTGATTCGGGCAGAGCTTTGTTAAAAAATTATATTTGGGGGCGGGTTTGTCTGGATTCAGAATTCGAACGTCTTTTCCGATTTTTTTTAGACCTTGATAAAGAGCAAATTCTGCTCCAATTCCATCACCGTCTGGCTCGCGGTGAGTGGTCAGAAGAATATTGCGCGCTTTAAGTATTTTTTTAGCAATAGATTGCGACAATTGAATTCCCTTTTATATCACTCACTTATCGGCATTTTAACGACATTAAACAGTCTAGTCGACCTGGCCTAAAGTTTTAGTTGATCCGCAGTAAATTATTGATTATAAAAGGTGTTTTTACAAAAGCAGGTATTAATTATGAAGGATAATCTGCCTATAACTTTGCGTGGCAAGCAGGCCCTTGAGGAAGAGCTTAAACGACTTATTCGTGAAGAGCGCCCGTCTGCGGTTCGCGCAATTGAAGAGGCTCGGGCGCTAGGGGACATTAGCGAAAACGCAGACTATGATGCCGCGAAAGAACGCCAAGGTTGGGTAGAGGCTCGCATTACAGAGATTCAAAGCCGCTTGGCGGGCGCGGAGATTATAAACCCAGCTGAACTAAGGTCGGACAAGGTCATTTTTGGAGCAAGTGTTGAGCTCAATGACGTTGAAGAAGAAAAAAAGGTAGCTTATCAGATCGTTGGGCCGGAAGAGGCAGACATCAAGGCGGGACGAATTTCTATTTTGTCTCCTTTGGCGAAAGCATTAGTAGGAAAGAAAAAGGGCGAAATTGCAGAGGTGAAAGCTCCAAACTCTGTGAAAGAGTATGAGATTTTAAAAATCTATTTTCAATAGGCGCTCTGATGAAAAAACAGGATGAAAAACCGACTCTTGATAAGCTTGAAAAAGAGGGTGCGCGCGAGGGCGCGGAAGACCGGGTTCGTCGAGACTTTTTTTCCTATTTTAAAAAAGTAGAAAAGAAACTTTCTTTTGGTCGGCAAATAGAGAAGATATACGATCTTTTGGTGTCGGGTAAGCTTTCTCGACGGGATAAGGCTATTGTAATAGGAGCTTTGATTTACTTCATTAATCCTTTGGATCTTATTCCTGACCCGACTTTATTTATTGGCTTTTTGGATGATATGGGTGTGATTGCATTGGTGTATAGGTACCTGAGCCATCGAGCGGACGATGAATCTTCTGCATAGCAGCATAACTGTACTTTGGGTTCAAATGCACTTAAAAATCTATGGTTTAACAAAATGGAGATTATTTAATGGGTGTTCGTTTAAATTCGCGCTTTAAAATTCAACGTAAATTGGGGTTAGAGTTACCAGGTCTTGGAAAACCGGGAGCGCTAACTCGTAAGCCGTACCCACCAGGACAACATGGCAATAAACGGAAAAAATATTCTGACTTCGCTCTTCGACTAGAAGAAAAACAAAAACTTCGTTTTCATTACTTATTAACTGAAAAACAATTGCAACATTTCATTCGCCGGGCAAAACGTGGATTGGGAACTAACTGGACAGATAAACTGGTTGGGTTATTAGAGCGTCGCCTGGACAATATTTCTTTTCGTCTTGGGCTTTGTCCAAGTATTCAATCTGCTCGTCAGATGATTTCTCACGGTCATATACTTGTTAACGGCAAAAAAGTGACTGTTGGCTCGGCAGTTTTGAAACAAAATGATAAAGTGACTCTTTCAGACAAGGGTGTAAATAACCAAAACTATCTTCGTGTTAAAGATGCGCCACGCTTGGAGCTCCCTGACTACCTTCGTAAAGAAGAAGATGGTGGCAAGCCAGTTGGTACGGTACTAGCGGTTCCGCATATTGAACACGTTCCGTTCCCATTCGACGCCGGCTTATTCACAGAGTACTACGCAGCCAAAAACGTTCAATAAAAAGTGGATTTTAAGAATCACACAGTTGGGAAAGATCCTTTTCAAGAATTTGAGAAGTGGCTTTCCTATGTGACTGAGACCGGTGAAATCGAGCCGACTGCTATGACCTTGTCGACAGTTTCAAATAATGTTCCACACTCCAGAACGGTTTTGTTTAAAGGCATATCTCAGCAAGGCTTTCGTTTTTTTACAAACTACGAGAGCGATAAAGCCAAAGAAATGGATTCCAATGAAAACGTCAGTCTTATGTTTTATTGGAAAAAAGCAATTTTGCAGGTTCGTATTGAGGGACGCATAGAAAAGCTTACGCGCCAAGAGTCTGAAGAGTATTTTTCGTCGCGGATGCGTGGCAGCCAAATCAGCGCATGGGCGTCGCAGCAAAGCCATATGGTTGAAAACAGACAAGCGCTGGTCGATCGCTGGGAAGAAATTGAAAAGAAGTTTGATGATCAGAATATCCCATGCCCCCCGTTCTGGGGTGGGTATCGTGTATTGCCGACCAGGTTTGAATTTTGGATTGGTCGTGAAGATCGACTTCACGACCGCTACCTTTTTACCAAGCGCTATAGTGATTGGGTCGTTAGTCGGTTAAGTCCTTGATATTGGAACCACACATAACACCGATTGTCATTCAAAGAAGCTTGGACAAGTTTCTTCGATTCGACCTTAACGTAATGTAAACAAATTTTATATCTAAAGTAAATATATTTACACCCGATAGGTTTTTATCAAGGAGGATAAAAATGTGGGAAGCCTGGCTGCTTAAAAAACAGTTTTCAAATTCATCTGAAAAAGAAATTTATAATCACGCGTACGCAAGCTGGTATGAATGTTGGGCGCCAATCTACAATTTGATTGATAAAGACAAGGGATTCTACTCAGATCAATTTACTCGGCAAGATGAGGTTTTGGTACTTCTTCATGGGGGCAAATGTGCAGCGACTGTATTTTTCCGTTACGCTGATTTTAACAGTAAATTTGAATTCCAAGACTCTTATTTTGGTCCATGGCCAGAAATTGCAATTAAAGGCTTAATCTCAGAAGGTCCAAAAGTATTGGTTTGCAGTTTTTTTACTGTGATGGAGGATTTTCGGAAAGGGTATGCAGGAGTTTCTGTTAAAGATTTGCTAATGGGAATGTTAATCCGTCGCTTTATGTGGAGTGATTTTGATGTAATGACAGGGAGCCTTCGCAACAGCAAGGGCGTGAATGATCTTTGCTACAAATGGGGGGCGACACCGCTGTGCAAAAATGTAGAGTTCAATAATGAAAGAAATGATCTCGTCGGGTTTTATCACCCAACGATTAAACCCAACGCGATTCCAGAGCTTACGACGCTGTTGGGCGATCTCTGGAACAGTTGTTTAGGGCAATCAATGTCTATCAAAGAAATATTTAAGAAAGCTTCATAACAGGGGGGGGCAATATATGACGCCAATTGAAAAACTATCCAGACAATCTATAAAAAAAATGGAAACGTGTTTTGTTGCATTGCCATGGGAGGATAAATGGACCTATGCAGAATGGTTAGCACAAACATTTTTCTACGTACGGCATGCGACACGTGTCTTGGCAAAAGCGGCTTATAGGTGCTCGTTTGAAGATGAAGGCTTACACAAGAAGCTTCTTGAAGGCATTAACGAGGAAAAAAATCATGAAATAATTGACCTGCCCCCACGGTTTGTACCAGTACAATTAGTCTTTTCATCAAGCAACATGTATTTTCCCT
The DNA here is from genome assembly GCA_963169515.1 of Bdellovibrionota bacterium. Taxonomy (GTDB): domain Bacteria; phylum Bdellovibrionota; class Bdellovibrionia; order Bdellovibrionales; family JAEYZS01; genus CAUJEF01. The sequence goes on along the minus strand of CAUJEF010000097.1, from coordinate 76 downwards.
GATGTAAAAGTTAATGGTGCTGGTGGTTTATAATTCAATGAGCTGTGCGGTCTGACATGATTGTAATGCTTCTTCC
>CAUJEF010000096.1 GCA_963169515.1 Bdellovibrionota bacterium | reverse complement strand
GGAAGAAGCATTACAATCATGTCAGACCGCACAGCTCATTGAATTATAAACCACCAGCACCATTAACTTTTACATCAGGGAAAATACATGTTGCTTGATGAAAAGACTAATTGTACTGGTACAAACCGTGGGGGCAGGTCAGCTACGGCAACTGTGCAAAACAAAAGAATGCTAATTTTCATTAATTTGGACATAACGGCTCCTGGTTTTGGAGATCGTCTATTGAAATTAACATGCCAGTGTTTAAACCACTTATAATGGCATTGACGCGAAATTTACGAATTTTTCACATGGGTAGAGCGAGACTTGTCACTCTATAGCAGAAGCAAGGGCCGCACGGTAAGCGGCATTCGTTTTAAGAGGCCTTGCCCGAGTCAATTCTAAGCTTAAGCCCGAGCGCCGACAAAACTGAAAGCAGCGTTGCAAGCTCTGGGTTGCCCTTGTCTGAAAGAACACGATACAGCGCCTCACGCGCCACATTTGAATCGTGGGCAACGCTCGTGACACCGTGGGCTTTAGCCACATCTTTTAGAGCTACCAAGAAACGCTCTTGCTGATCATCGCCAGCATCTTCTAAAACGGCATTTAAATATTCAACGGCGTATTCCTGATCTTTAAGACGAGCAGAAAGATCATCTTCGTATTTTTTCATATTACGAGCCATATTTAAAACTCCTACAGCTTTACTCCCTGATCTTTCAGGTAATCTAGCCAATATGTTTTTGCGGTTTCAATGTCCCGCGATTGGGTTTTCTTATCTCCACCATGCAGCAATACGACAATCGAATCTCCGTGCTGCCCAAAGTAAATTCGAAAGCCTGGTCCGAGATCGAATTTCAACTCCCATAGCCCCTCGCCCAGCGAGCGGCATAGACCAAGATTGCCTTTACGAACCCGAATCAACCTTGCATCGACCGTTGCCTTGACTCGTTTATCTTTAAGGCTATTAAGCCATTCATTGAATGGCTCTTTGCCATTTGCGGTTTCATAGATGACAAGAGTCTTCGGCTTAACTTCCACAATCTATTTGTAACTTATAAATTACAAATGCGCAAGGCTAATTTTTTGAATTTAACCGCACTGATACATGCGATTGGCTGCAGCCAAGAAACTTCGCTACCGCTACAGTGGTGCCGTATAAGCGCAATAAACGCTTTAACTCATTGGTCGTCAGGATTTTCGACTCAGGATAAGCCTCAAACTCAAATATAACTAACGCAGAGAGTTCGCCTACTTTATGGCCCTCTCCGCCAGTTTTGATAGATTTTTAAAATACGCCATAAACTTCACTACGTTGGATGAATTCAGCTGCTAAAGTAGGCGAACGCCACAAATTCCTATTTACCCACATTGGGAAAATGGGTATAATAGCGATATGGGTGCAAGAAAAAAAAACAAAACAGTAGAAATAGATGAGCGTGGCCGGATTACTCTCCCCAAAGAGCTTCGCAAGGACGTTGGGTCATTTGCCATTGAGTCGTTAAAAGACGGCTCGCTCCATCTTGTTCCACAGAAAAAGGTAACTTTGGCGGAAGCTGAAGTTCTTGAAAGTTTAAAAAAGTCAGTCTCTGATTTCAATAAAGGCTTAACAAAAAAAGTGCCGCCAGATTGGATTGATTAGGCTGTGAGCCACGGTCCATTTGAGTTGAGAATGACTGCCGAATCGGAGCTCCAGGTTAAAGCCATCATGGCTGATGCCGGACGCGTTGGACTTCAAAAACAATTGAAAAAGGCTTTAGGCAGTTTATCTCGTAACCCCATGCACCCAGGCTTGAACTCCCACCCTATCGAGGCATTCGAAAAAGTATATAGATTGAAAGTATTTAGTTCATATGTTCAGAACAACACACCACAAGCTCATCGAATACTATGGGCCTACGGCCCAAAGCCGAAACAGCTCACTATTCTCGCAGTGATTCCGCACTATTAATCTTGAGGCGCTCACATATTTTAAGATAAATTGAAGTTATGCCTAAAAGGCCTCGCAAAAAAGTCACGACTGTTCGGGAACATCCCATGCATATTCCCGTGAGTGAGAAAAATCCAACGGGAATCACGATAAGAGATCGTCATCTGCGGCGCTTGAAAGGCACATATTTAGATGCTGGCGAAATTGCGGCCATCTTTAAAGGTTATGACCGTAAGGGAATTGCGTATCCCACCAAAGGAAAATTAACGGAAAAATATAAAAGTGCTGATAAGTACGATGAAGTCATCGCCGTATGGACGGATTATTTTAACAAGAAATTTAATGCCGATCCGCCACTCGATCCAGATGTCGTAAAAGCGCTTATCTCAAGCGAATCTGATTTTAACCCGGACCCTCTTGGAAATAGAAAAATTGCAGTTGGCATCGCTCAAATCACAAAGAAAACCTTAAAAATCCTGCAAGATCCGAAAGGCGAAGCTAAAGAGTTTATTTTCAAAGATATTCGACAAAAAGATCTCAAAGATCCGAATATCTCGATACCAATGGCAGTTCGGTGGCTACATCGCAAGAAAGAAACTGCCGCAAGTAAACTTAAGAGGACTCCAAGCCACGAAGAAATAATTTTAGAATACAAAGGTTTATTAAAAAGCGATTCAGAATATAAAAAGGCTGGACTCAAAAAATATAGGGAGGCCTATGCGACGCTTAAAAAATAGATTCATCGTGCTATCGCTGTATCTTTTTATTGCCGGATGCCAGTCCGCCCCTGTTTTTAATATCGAAACATTTCATACCAAAGCAGATGATCTTCATGTCATTCAGGTAAGTTCAAATCGTGTCCGACAGAATTGCCTTTTTTTTAATGCTGAAGCTGAAAATAATTGGAGACATCAGTATTTCATGTACATTTTAAATGATAAAAATGAAGTGTTGGAGATTATGCAATCAACACATCAGGATAAAGACACCTGCTCTTCTCAAGAGCACAGAATTGAAAAAATACTGCAATCAGGATCACAAGTAAAAATTTGCGCTCGTGACGAACTCAAAAATGTTCAAAACACCCAGGAGCAAAAAGCACTTATTCAGTTTGGCCCCCTGGGTCGTCACAAAGTAAATTACGAAGCATTAACCCTCGATACTATTTGTAATTCTAAAAAATGTCTCAGTAACAACGAGGCATGGGTAAATACCTGCCCAGGATTTGTAAAGCACTAGCCGTTTAATCGTTCGGACACGTGGGGCTGGCTGCAGCCAAGGAATTTGGCCACCGCAACAGTGGTGCCATGTAAACGCATTAAATGCGTTAGCTCAGCTTTTGTCAGGATTTTCGGCTCGGGATAAACCTCAAACTCAAATATAACCACGGCAGAGAGTTCGCCTACTTTACGGCCCTCTCCGCCAATTTCTATAATGTTCGAACCACCTGCTACTTGACTGATGCTCCTAATGCCGTACCCTTTGATTGTTAGGGAGTAGTCGATCCGATTTTTTATCGGAATGATGTGTCGACATACTGGGTTTAAACCCCGGCACATTTGGAAAAGCGAAAGCTTTTCTTGGCGAGACTGGCACTGGTGTTTTAACAACGCCGTGTCGTCTTGTGTCTAAAAGGTTCGTTCTGGGACCAAAGACTTCCGACCTCACGGCAAAGCAAGTGAGGTTTCCATGGAAGCAATTATAAATTCGTTTCTTTTAGTTTTTGTAAGTGAGATGGGTGACAAAACTCAGCTTCTCGCGCTTGTGCTCGCGGCGCGATTTCGCAAACCAGTTCCGATAATGCTGGGAATTTTGGTGGCCACTCTTTTGAACCATGCACTTGCAAGCTCTGTAGGTACATTTATTACTTACTACGTCTCTGCAGAGGTATTGAAGTGGACATTAGCGGCAACATTCATCGGTTTTGGGTTGTGGATGTTGATGCCGGATAAAGACGAGGGCTACCAGGATAAGCACGGCTGGGGACCCTTCTCAACAACGATAGTGGCTTTCTTTTTTGCTGAAATGGGCGATAAAACTCAGCTGGCAACAGTTGCGCTAGGAGCAAAATTTGCGGCTCCTGTGATGGTCACGGTAGGCACGACAATGGGAATGCTTGTTGCCGATGGACTTGCTGTTTTTTTCGGTCATAAGTTTACCGAAAAGGCCCCAATGAAATTGGTGCATAGAATTGCAAGCGCGCTATTTATTTTATTTGGAATCGGAATTCTGGTGGGTTTTTAGAGTTTTTCGAGAACAATGAGAACAAAAATATTAGCCGAGAGCATGAATTCTATTTTAATAATCCGTTTTCAAAAGTCCATACCTCTTGCGCCAAAGACATTACATCTCTTTGATCATGGCTGACAAGGATGAGTGGCAACCTGCGTTCATGACATATTAAGACGAGCTCCTTTGCCACGCGAGTACGCAAGTCACGATCAAGGGCAGAGAAAGGCTCATCAAGCAAAAGCACTTGGGGCTTTGCCAAAAGCGCACGTCCCAATGACACCCTCTGTTTTTCTCCGCCCGAAAGCATCCGTGGTCGTCTATACAAAAGAGACGTGATTGCAAGGCGCTCGGCAATGATCTTTGCCTCGCCAATGTCGGCCCCAGAAAAGCAAAGGTTTTCAAAAACCGTCATTGTCGGGATTAATAAGCTATCTTGAGGGACATATCCGAGACGGCGTTGCCATGGATGCACGAAGGTGCCATTTTCACTGTCTTGCCAAATCTTACCATCAAACAAAACGCGACCGATTGATCTTCTTTCTAGCCCTGCTAAAATTCGAAGAAATGTGGATTTTCCTGCTCCAGAGGGACCGACAATCGCAATGGCCGAAGAGTCTGAGCGCATTTTCGCGTTGATCTGAAATCGCTCCCGCTTGAGCACTACGTCCACATTAAACATCATTTCCCCAGTCATGACGCCACTCAAGCCGACGGCGATGCCAGCGCAGAAGAACCTCATACCCAAATAACGCCGCAAACGAAATGAAGAGGCTCGCTACAACAAGCACGCGACTTGCATCCATCCCATTGGGTGATTCAAGAAGGGTATACACCGCCAGAGCGATAGTCCTCGTTTTGCCTTCCATATTGCCAGCCAAAATAACGGTCGCCCCAAATTCACCCAGCGCACGGGCAAACGCAAGCACGGCTCCCGCCGCTATCCCTGGCAAGGCAAGTGGCAACGTGACCCTAAAAAATGTCTTCCTTGGTGGGGCCCCCAGTGTCCAAGCTATCTCCTCAAGGCGAGGATCAACAGATTCAAATGCAGATCGAATAACCATCACATAAAAAGGTAACCCGACAACAAAAGACGCCAGCACCGCTCCAGCAAGAGAGAATGAAAACGGAAGCCCGAGCTCCTCGAAAAAATGACCAATCGGAGCCGCCCGGCCGAAAACCTCTAGCAAGAGGAATCCTGTCACGACAGGCGGAACAACAAGGGGGGCAAACACCACCATATTGACCAGCATTTTTCCACGAAATTCATAGCGCGCAAGTATCCATCCTAAGCCCAGAGCAACCGGCAACCCCAGTACTGCGCACCAAATTCCTACCTGAATAGAAAGCTCGATCGCCTGGGCCGGACTTACTCCTTGCATCACTTAGTCAAAACGGTAAAGCCCGCTGCCTCAAAAATTTTTTTTGCTTTATTCCCCTGGCAAAATTTCAAAAATTGTATGGCCGCTTCGGAATTTTTTGAGCCTTTGACCACCGCCACCGGGTATTCAATTTTTGGATGGCTCGCCTCAGGAAAAACAAAGGTAACCTTAACCCGGGGTTCAACTTTTGCGTCCGTCTGAAACACAATCCCAGCCTCGGCCTCCTTCTTGGCAACCCATTGAAGGGCTGCCCGAACATTATCTGCATTCACTATTTTTTCTTGCACTTTTTCCAGAACGCCTTCTGATTTCAAAGCCGCCCGAGCAAATTTTCCGGCAGGCACGAACTCCCCAGCAAGGGCCAGATGTTTCAAACGAGGACTTGAGATTTCTCCAGGGGAAGAGGGGGCAAACGTCGAATCAGAAGAAACAATAAGAACAATGCGATTGGACAGAAGTGCCGTGCGAGATGCCGTATTAATCATCCCCCTTCCCCCTAGATAGGACATCCACTCCGAATCAGCAGAGAAAAAAATATCGACTGGCGCGCCAGCTACGATTTGTTGAGCCAAACGAGACGTTGACTCAAAATTAAACTTAACATCATAGCCACCTTGAGATTTCCATGCAGCGGCCACTTCGGGAAGCACATTGGTCAAGCTTGACGCCGCCATAACCATAATAGACTTCTCACCTTTTGGAGACGATGCCTCTGAAAAACGCAGAAGCAACACTCCCGCCAAGAATATCGTAAGAAGGTGCATTATTGAATATTGAAGCTTGGACCGCACGGTATACATAGATCGTACCGTGTATAATTAGTCTTCCCCTCACGCAACCTATTTATTCTTTATTCCGCCAAGGCTTGAATTAAAGCGGCCGGATCGCTTATTGCGCTTACGTTTTCTGAAGAAATTTTTCGGCTTATTTGTGGCTGGGCTACAACAGCGTTCTTGGCCCGCTTTGTCTTCACAATTCGTTCTTGCTTCATTTTTAGCTTAGGCATTTTCTTGGGTAACTTGGGATAGTTTTTCACAACATAGCTCGCTTTGTGGAACTTTTTTGATGAAGCTGCAACAGATTCAATAGAGCTTAGACTGATTACGAATATCAATACTTTTACAACGCAATTCATGTGCATCCCCTATCTGTAGAAGATGCAAGACCAAAACCAAGTTTTCGGCTTAAAATCAAATGCTTAGATCGTAAAATCGAGTCACAATGAGATTTTCAAAAGCGATGTAAACAAATTCTTAAACGGCCGTCAAAAAGTTGTTCCGCAGCCGCTCAAACGTCTCAAATTGAGACACTAGAATTTTAAAGTCACTTCGTGCGTGTCAACGACAAGCTCGCCGGCTTCAACTTTCTTTTTCAATTCTTCGCAAGTGAGCACTTCGAGCACGCTTTCTTGAGAATACGCACGGCCGTTCAAGCCATACGCAATTGCCCGAACATAAATTTTTTGTCCCCGCTCGGCCTCTTTGAAAGATCCAATTTTATTTCCTTTAACTGGAAATTCAAAAAATGTTTCGCCTGGGTAATAGCCCACCTGGGTTGAAAAATAAGCTATCGCCCCAATGTGCTCTAGGTTCGACTGATCGTACTTAATGGTAAGTTCGTAGTTTGGGGTGCAATTTGACAAATCTGGCTTTTGATACGGAGGAAGACTTGATCCCGCCGCGGGCTGATTCTTTTCTCCACAGCCGGCCAATACGAAAAGCCCACAAATTAAAAGTAATTTTGTTTTCATGGCAGCCCCTACTCTGTTACCGGAACATAGCAAATGCCGTAAGAATCAACTTTGACATCGCCATATTTTCCTTCTGAACGGAAGTAAATTCTTTTGCCTGATTTTCTGAAGGTATGTTTAATAGTTGCCTGCGTGTTGTACGAAGGAGCATTCACGCTAATCAATTGTCTCCCGTCATCCAGTAGCTCAACCCAGTTATTAAATGCGCTGATGTCTGTCCCTAAGCCAACCATAATCTTTTCAATTGTACGCTCGGGAACGATAACTCCGTCGCCATCCTCAATCGCTGGAATTATTTTTGAGTATCGAAGCACGCCTGTTAATTCTTGAACCTGTGGATCGATTGATCTTGTTTCAAAACAAATGCGCTTTTGTGTTGGACCTTTTCTATCGAAATCTGTAACAAGAGGTTTATCTTTTGCATTTGCAAAAAGCGCTTTCATTTGATCGTAAACAGAACTTGCGCTCGACGCGCCTTCAAACAAAAGAGTTTCTTCTTCCGCCGTTGCGCCGTCGATCGGCAACAGTACTGATTCTGGCGCCAATACGTCTTGAGCAAAAACATTAAAAGATAATGAGAATACTAACGAAAAAAGTAACTTAGACATTAAAGTCCTCCCTCTTAAAGTGAACATGGTGCAACGTATACAAAATCCAATGTCAAAGGCAATGGATTTCAACGACATGGAAAATTTTTTTAAATGCTTACTCATTGCACAAGGCAAGTGATGTTCTTTTTATTAAAGACTTCCCAGAGACCGTTAAAGCCTAACAATTTCTTAGACGCCTGCTCTTGGAATGTTTTAATGTTCGCCGCGGTCTTTTCTTTGGCTGCTGGTGTGGCTTTTTCTGCAATTGTGCCTGCTAAACTGGGGTCACAAATAATAGCGTCAATCTTTGCCGCCATATAATCAGGCACGTCTGCTTGAGCTTGAGGGCGATCCAATTTTCCAAAAAAATTAGTCCACTGATCTGCAGTAAATGGTGCAGAAGCTGCATAGACACCAAGGCCCGCGACCGCTTCGTTGAATGCCCTTGATATGTCTTCTTGAGTCCAAACAGGCTCCTCACTAGACCCGCGATTTGAAATAAGATCGCGTGCCCGAGTCAGTCGATCTTGATAATACGAAATCGGGTCAGATGTAGCATCGTCTCTTGAACACTCTGCCGAACCCAGCAGATTGCTCTCACTTGGAACATTTTCGTCGGTACAAAACCAGTTTGATGCGGTTGGCGCCTTCCCAAGATAGCCGTATGAAATCGCCATCACATCATAAGCCGCGATCCTGTTAATGTAGCGAAACCCACGCCCCAGGTATTCCATGATTGATCGCGAAACACTTCCTTCGGTCATTGAGTCATCTGACCCTAAATTCCCGCGGAAATTGTGTCGAAGGCCAATGTTGTGACCCAACTCATGCGACAGCATTTCTTGAAAATACCCTTCCATATAGCGTTCGTAAGTGTATCCATCAGGAATTCTTTCGAAGTCGAGTTTTTTTGCAAGATCATCTTGAAACGCGGGATCTTCTGCCGGTATTCGAAAGGTCAATTTTTTACCTAACGAAATCTTATGTTTTATTAATGGCGCATGGAGCGTGTCTACCAGAGGTCGATCCATGTCGTTTGAGATCCCAAACCATTGTTTGTATAACTTAACGATCGTGGGACCTTGGATCAATACATTTGCAGAGAGGTTCTGCCCTGTTACTTGGTTCGCAATAGACGGGCCAAGGCCACCATACGATGCAATGTTGTTTAAATCCCATTCGACAACATTATAACGAATGTCGCCAGCAACAAGCTTTTCAGAATCCGCATCGTCAAGATTCACAAACTCGTATACGAATGGCGCAAAGCCTACTGCGCTTGTGAAAGTTCGATTCCATTCATCAAACGACTTTGCAAATGGCGCCTGGTATTCTTTCGGCACATTTTTAATAAAGTATTTTATTGGTTCATTCGCCGCTGCATGAAACCGCGTGATTTTTTCTTTTTCCGATCGAAATGTTGTGAAAAACCCGACCTCATTTGTTGGGGTTCGCGGTTCAAAACCCGGAGTTTCTTTTGGGTTCAGCTTTAAATAATAGCGCGCAACCATTGTGCTCTGTTGATCAAGCGGCCTGAGGTCCCCTTCTGTTTTACCAACAATGTTGTATTGGGACTCAACGTCAAAAATCAATGTGTTATTGCTAAAGTCAAAGCCAACGGTGTTCGATTGAACGTGTTCTAAATTAAAATATTCGGCTGCGCCAAGCATCCCAACGATATCAAGCTCTTTACCTACTTGTGCAAGATCCACATAAACGCGTTTATTAATTTCATCCACACTTACGACTGGAAACCCAATTAACATTTCATCGGGCGAGCTCTCGTTGCAATTGATCGCGCAACCTTTGAGAACCAAAAACAAAGCCCCTGAAGGATCCTTTTCAAGGTCTGTTTTGATATGTATTGGTGTTAAATCGGAAAGTTTCAATCCGCCTAAATTTTCGTTATCTTTGTTGGAAACTCTGGTGATAACCCCACCAAAAACGCTTTCTTTTTTTAAAAGGTCCATTGGATAACCCAAGATAAGCGACTCTGGGTTTTTAGCGACAACCTCACCCGCTATTCCGCCATCAAACGAAAACCTCCCCACGGATTTTACTTGCTTTGCCGTAGTGACTTCAAATGGGCTGTTACCAAGCTTCTTTTTTAAGTTGGGACTTCCTGCTTTTATGAGATTGGGCGCTATCTCGCTTGCCGACGAAGATAGTGCGAAAAGAAACATCGTTAGTGTTGCAAAAAGCTTTTGAATCATGTCCCCCCCTAAAAAAAGATGTCTATGCGAGGACTATGAAATATGGAAGAAAAAAGGTACCCACTCACTTTTGGCGTAACGGCGCAGCATAAATTGCTGCGCCGTTACGCTAAAAGTGAGTGGGTACCTTGAAATAATTAGCGATTTTATTGAGCTTTGTTTGGTTGTCATAAGTCGAATTGAGCAAAATGTAGAAAGAATAATTTCTGAAGATCAGTTTTGTATAGTTTTGTGTCTCCGCATAAGGAATATCTTCCATAAACTCCAGGGTGTTTCCGTTAAAACGCGTCTCAATCCAGTTTTTAACAACAGCCTCTCCGGCATTGTAGCTTGCGGCGGTCAAAACCCACGAGCCTTCAAAAATCTTTCGTTGCTTGGACAGATAAAAAACCCCCAGTGGGATATTGACCTCTGGTTTGTATAAATCTTCTGGGTTTTTGTAATTGACGCCGATTTGCGGAGATTCAATTTCTGCAACCCGCGGCAAAATTTGCAAAAGCCCAAACGCGTCGGCAACACTCCGCGCTTTTTCATTGAATAACGATTCTTGCCGCATGATCGCGTATGTATATTCATAATCAACGCCAAACCGCTCAGACTGTTTATCAACCTCATCAAAATATGGGGTCGAAAAATACCACCGCGCGCTTTTTTCAAACAGTTTTTTGCGAGTTGCATTGTCAAGCTCAACCATAATTCTTTGCCCTGGCTCAAAGGTTTGTGCCAAGTCACACAAATTCAAAACAGACTCGATAATTGGTAATGTTTTTTCGCTTTGCTCGAGCCGTAACCAAAAATCGACAATATATCTTGAAACGACATCGTGTTCATTGATCAACGCTAACCAATAGCCCGTGTTTAATTTGTCATGGATCAGGTTATCATCTGGCGCCAAGTGTATTGGCAAATCAGAAAGGCTCAGCTCTTTCATTTCGATCATTCGAACGAAGGACAAAAATCCGTAGTATCCGAACGTATTGTTTTCCACCCCGTCTTCATATTCATTTATGGCTTTGCCCTTTTCACCCAGCTTTTCATAAACTCGCCCCAACCAGTGGGTGGCTTTAAAATAAACACTAAAGTTTGCTTGGTTTTCGGCTTCGGCTTTAAGGCGGTTCAGCTCTGTAACAACGTGTTCAAAATGTGAAAGCTTGTATTCGTTCCATGCATAATTCCAAGAAAGGTCGATCGTAAATTCTTTATCCGAAGATTGGCCAAGCCCGGCCTTAAAATACTCTGACGCCTTTTCGAACTCTTGTTTCTCTTGAGCAATTCGTCCTTTTAGCCAATACATTTGAGCCAAGGAATATTTTCCGTCGAGAAACTGTATGGCCCTGTCCAATTGGGCTTCGGCTTTCTCTGTTGATTCAACCGTCCAAAGGTCGCGCACGTATTGAAGGGCGGCATCATGATAAAATTTTAGTATTTCTGGCTCCGGGATTTTTTTGTAAGCATCTTCAAAGTATTTGCGAAGGCGACCTGTTTCTACAACAGATTGTGGCTTGTTGTTTTCTAACTTATAAACATTGCGTATGCCCATTTTTGCGCTATAAATTTTTGCGTACTCGAACAGTTTTTCATCGTAGTCTTCTGTCGTGTCTAGCTTTTTTTGAGCCAGTTCAATCCATTTTTTGTAATAGGCTCGCGCCTCTAAAAACCTCCGCTCTGTCCGTAGATCATTTGCGATTTCTAATACTTTGTCCTCTGGAACTTTGATGTTTGCATCTATATAAAGCGTCGGCGCAAGTCTTAGTATTTCGTCAACGGCAATCTTGTCGTTAGCCGCCTTTGCCCACGCCAAGGCTTTCTTTGCAAGAGCCTTTTTCTCCTTATAAACCAAACGCAAATTTTCACCCAGCGGTAAAGCTTCTTCCGTTTTTAGATAGCTGATCACTCGCTTGTAATCTTGCTTCATAGTTTTAAAACCGAGCTTCATGGCCTCAGCCTTGAGCCAATTTCTAGAAACAATTGCCAGTGGGTCCTCTGATGACCCACACGCCTGCATTACTCGCAAGCTAACGAGTTCCGATAGGCCCTCTGCCGGACTTGATCCTGCAAGAGATAAAAACTTTTTACATGCTATCTTCGGTTGAGACTCAAGAGCTGCCGAAGCCTCAAGGTATGTTTTTCGCCAAGCATTTTCATCTGGAGTCAATGGACGATTATTTGCGTATCCGGTTGCACAACCAGAAATGTACAAAATCGCAAGCCACAGGAACTGTATGTACAAGTGAGGCATATTCATTTTTAGACTATTGAAATGAACGCCAATTTACAAATGTTTTTCTTTTGGGCGACACCTTTAAAGTCTGTGGGGGCATATCTTCACCCGTCGGTTCGCCAAAATGATCGAAGGTGCGGACACGAATTGTATAGTGCCCTGCAGGCACCCAAGCCCGCGCCACCTGTAGAGTTTCCGGAAGAGTGGACCATTGGCGCAGATCCGCCTGGTCTGCTAGGTTTAGACCGATCCAAAGCAGGTTTCCAAGTAATTTATTTTTTTGTCGAACTTGGTCCGCAACGACCGCTTTAGCCGCGACGCCTGCCATTCGCTTTGCAATCAGACCGGCATACGCATCATCCAATGTCTGGATCGCAACGGTTTCAATATTGTAAACAAGGCCTGTGTCAAACTCCCCAATCCCGTCGATGGAAAGCCTTGCGCGGGTTCCGCGGCTTGGCTGTGGATACAGTTTTGGGACCCGAATAAATTCTGGATTAGGTTGTTTGCGAGGCCCATTCCCTTGCTCATATATTAATACGATTTCGCCATAGTTCGGTTTTAAAGAACTCGGCTCTATATCTTGGCCAAACTGACTTTTCCATTTGTAGTAGTCCTCTGACCGACTCGCACGCTTTGCCGCCCGAATCAAATCTTGCTCTAAAAGCTTAAATCCACCCGTTAAATCATACGTATTTTTGTAATCGATGTAGGCGCTGTCCCAGTTTCTTTGATCTTCCCACGCCATCGCCGAAAGATATCGGGCAAATGCATTTTGCTGGTAATTTCTTTTTGCCTCTTGTTTATATTTTCGAAGCTTTTCATTTAAGCGGCGGGCTTCCACAACGGCGTCATCGAGCTCCCCCAAAAACAAATAATTCATTGCCAAATAAGCATTGATCAAAACCTTTTCGTAGTCATCGCCCTTATACTGGACCATACCTTCATTCAACAAAAGGGACCCGGCCTCTCGGGACAGGCTAGTATAATCTTGAATTTCACTTAATTTGTCGGCCCTTAAAAACGCATGGTTACTCTCTCCATACTTTCCCGCGTAATGAAGAGCCGTTCCATATTCAAGCAAATACACCAATTGATCGTCAGAATTTGTCTCGGCGAGCGGTCTTAACTGTTCTGCTGCCTTTAAAAATTCACGCTGATAAATTAACCGATTCGTTTTGCTGGCGGTTTTAGAAAATGTCGAACAGCCTGAGGCGAATAAAAAAAGAAATAAAAGAACTGAGCGCACGGCTTGTCTTTGTTTTTTAATCAAATATCAACCGAACGCTTTTTAAATTTCTTACGCAGTTGTTTGTAGTTTGTCCAAACAATGACGTTTGTTTTCAAATTCGTAAGATTCAACGTCAGTTTGTAATAAACGGTTTTTTTGTTTCCAACTTCTTGAGTGATCGAATCCAATCGTCCGTTTAAGATATAGTCCGCGCCCAACTGACCCCCCGGACCTTTTTTCGTGTTTTCATTCACCATGCCAGAAGACTGGTAATCATATTCATCCGCCACATCTTCACGGGCCTCTTTATCTACGAACTGTACTTTTCCTCTATTCGTAAGCTCAACGCGAATCATATCCATAATGTTTTGAGTATCTATGTGCTCGCTCGTTTTGTTTTGTAATTTGGTTACCATCACAAGTGGGGGACGTGAAGCACCCGCTATAGACTGATGCTGAATCAGGCTATCAACCAAGGCCTTAACAGCATTTTGCATATCGGTTTCTGACCACTGATCGTTCATTAAATTTTCATTTTCTACGTCGTCATATTCCCCTTTTACGAAACCCTTTGGTCCGCAACTTGATAATACAAGCGCTGAAAAAACTAAGATAAAATATTTCATTGAATGCTCCTCAAAGCCCCCTATTGGGATTTTTATTAACGAGCCTTCTATTTTAGAAACGAATACAAAAAAAATCAAAGATTCTAATAGCTTATGGCTTTCCCTGTCACAGACTTAAGGAAAGCATATTTTGGCCTAAAAGGGTCCCTGCTAAGAAAAGATCAGGCGTCTGAATAAGCTATTGATTAGATTAAATAAAAGTCAATTTGCCCCAACAAAGCCCCCCTTCAATATCGCAAAATGCACTTGCGTACCCGCCCTATTTAAAATTACCCCCAGCTGATTTGGGCATTTGATTTGCATTTTAAACGCCCGTTGTGCTGGTCTACCGTACTAGAAAAAATTCATTTAATGGGTTTTATGTATCGCAGGTCAGCGGATTTATTATAAAAAGTTAAGAAACTTTGACCAGGAGTTAACATGAAAACTAAAGGGTTCCTTGCTAGCTTACTAGCACTATCAGTCGTATCATCAGCAGCACTTGCCGTTGGTGGACGAACAGCAACGCGACCTGTAACTGAAATCCCAGGTTTCAGCACGATTGAAACTTTGGCCGCCCAGACACCGCTTAAGGGCGACATCACAGTTGCAAGGGCGTTATCTGAAGCCGTTAATAGCGGGCGAATTACAGAAATAACACTTGAAAATGCCTTCAAAGGAATCAGCGAATCATTTAACTCTGGAAAGCTTCCACAAGGCTTATCAAAGCCAGAACTAACCACTCTTCTTGCAAACAGAGTTTACGCGCTTATTTTATCTGCGGGCTGCACGGATGAGTGTAACTCGTCAGTTGTTAGCAATATAACCGCAAAACAAGTCATGGACGTTCTTGCCTCTGGCGAAAAACTCAGCAATCTATCTGGTTGGGGTGGTTCGAACCTAAAGGGATTTATTCGTCTACAAAGCCTTCTCAACACGCGCATTCAAGTGATGGCATCAAAAACAAATTCTTTAAGTAAAGATGGAACGATTTCAGGATCTATTTTAGCCGAAGCAATTAGGGCATCCGTGCAACAATACTTGAAAGACACTCGCTCTAAACTGACCGTTGAACAATTTGTCACAGCACTTATTGCAAATTGCGCTTAATCTTTAAAAAACAAAGACCTCGAATTGTTGCTATTCGAGGTTTTTTTATGTTTACAATTTGTTTACACTTTAAACATTGTCTGCCCAAAATAAGCCGCCCTCAAAAAGAAGTATTTTTTAAACCAAACAACCACTTACCTTCTCTTTAAAACATCAAAAATGGCATTTGGATTGCTCTAATTAGATTTCGAGATGAAAAGTATATTTACAGCCTTAGCATTCGTAGTTTTTTTTAGTACCTCTGCACATTCGGCTCTTGATCCTGTGTTGGGTGAGTATATTGAATACCCAGGGGATCCAAATAAGAAGGCAACAGACCTTTTGGGCACAAGTACTGATTACAAATCAAACGCGAACGCCATCAAAGAATATATTAAAAATTTAAGCAAAAAAGAATCTGAGGCGCGTGTCCGAACTCTTTCAGACGGAGGATGGATCCTATCAAGAACCACGAGCATCCTCTCAAGCTATTTTTATAGTTCAAAAAGGGGAGCTTTTCGGCTTTATAGCAGTCCCGAATCACAACGGGTATATGTTTGGAAGACCATAAAGGATCTTAATTCTAAGAAGCAGCTCACCGAACTTTTAAACTATGTTGATTCCCTAAAAAAAGAATACGCAAGAATTCAAGGCGAATCGATAAAAAAATCTGATCCAAAAAAGACGGAAGCAAACAATCAAAAATCGTCAAACATTAAGCCCGAATTGAATGCAAAAACTTTTTTTGGTGAAAACCCAGACTTTAGAAATCAAATTTACAAAGATGCTATTGCCGTACTCGATAACTTAAAAGCCCAAACCGACAAGGGAATAAGCGCCCGCGGTTTTCTTACCGCCAACGGAAGAACGGATCTTATAATTGAACGTTTTTCGGTTCTTATGGATTATTTGTTATACAAGTATGAAAATGGCGCTCGACTGAAGCAATTCGAAGACAGCACCCAAAAAATAAATTATCTCGAAAGTTTGATAAAAAAATATCCGGACGAGTCCAAAAAGTTAATTGAGGAAATGTATTCTGGAAAGCCTTCTCCTCCACAGGCGATTGCACATAACAGGTCTTTAGTGAAATCAAAACCAAGCTCAAGTAGCGCAGGAAAAAACCAGCGCTGGCAATTTAATCAAGAGCCCGACCCGCGGATGACCGCGTCTGAAAAGACTGCTTATGTCGAACGACTGTTAAATGGGTTTGCAAAGCATGGCTCTGTTTACAGCATGAATTCGGCCGGCTTTGCCGTTGCCCTCACGCTTATAAACATTAATAAATTTATGACCGAATATCCCTCAAATCCAAGGGTGTTCGACAGCCTGCGAGAGATGTTAATTAACCCCGCGACATACGCGCAACTTGCTCCATTTCATTATTTACAAATGAAATATGACGCAAAATTTGGCGAAATGGGTAAAACTGCCAGCGCTATGCGCTCGACCCTTGGCTTGAATATGTTTGATGCTGTGGGTATGTCCGATCTCGCACGTAGGTCGGGAAAGTTGCTTTGGGCCAGTACAAAAATTTCTGGGCTCTTTATGGTTCCCGTTGCAATTTCACAAATGATCGGCCGATTTTCAAATGTTGCTTATGCTTGTTATCAAATTCAGTACAACAAAGAACGTATTTCAACAATAGAATATAAGCAGTTCGGAGGTATCTGCGCAGATGGATACTTCAATCAATGGCTAAAATCCGAGACCGCACAGCAGTTCGTCGTAGATATGCACAATACATTTTGGACAGGTATGATTTTCTTCACTGGCGCCCAGGTCTATGACGATTTAAAAAATTCTGAAGTTGGAAAGAATTTGAAAAACAAATTCAGAAATAAAATTCGCATTTTAAAAGGCGGAACATCACTTCCCGCCACAGCAAAAGATGTCGAAATGATCAATCAAGCGCTTAAGGACACCAAATTAAGCAAAACCCTTCTGATTCAAACAACAAAAGGGACGGGCGGCAGCACGGCCCTAAAGTTTATCTTAAGATTTGGCCGAATCTCCGGAGCAATGACAGCTTTTTTCATGCTATACGATGTTGTTGATTACAAGCTTGGAATAGGAACAGCCACTGCACAAACTATTTCTGCCCGTATTTTAGATCACGATTATGGAAAACTTACGCGCACACTTTCGGCGTGTTTGCCTTATTATGGATTAACGACAAAATACTCCCTTCCTCCGGACTGTCAGGGAACAGAAATTTTATCACAGCTCGAAAAGTTTAGAGCGGACCAAGAAATGTGGCACAACAAAATCACTGCGAGAACCCGTGAGGCATTTATAAATTGGGTTATTTATTACAACGAGCTCGTCAACCGTTACTCTGCCGCAAAAAATTTCTATAGGGATCTTGTTTGGCAAATTCAGAAGGCACGACAGCTAAACATTAAATTACCTGTTATAGAAAAAAACAATAAAATGTTCTCTCAGTTTTATAGTCTTTTTGATTGGAGCCAAAAAAATTTAAACAAATACGAAACGCTTCCCTTTTTAAAAACGGATGCCTACTTTAGGCTATCTCCAGATATCACAGACGCCCCTGTGATAGATAAAATTCAAAAACTGAGCCGAGCAAGTCAAGCAGAGCCTTACAAAAAAATAAGCTCGAACTACCTGAAAGACGCAGAGTTTACGCAAGGAAAACTGAACGAAACTCAAATTCTATCCATGAAAATGCAACCCAAAATTGTAGGATTAGTTTCTCAAGTCCTTGAAAACGAAGTGCGAATTCGAAAAAATCTTGATTCAAAAACTATACAAAAGCTGCACGAATACATAATCGCTTTTCGTTCTAAAAAGCAATCAGACGTTGCAAAGGCATTATTTGATTTGAATTATGAGGCATCTTTATATCAAGAACGCTGCGGGCAAAAAGTACGAGAAGAAAACCCCCTTCGCGTTGCTTTAGAAAACACCATGTTTTCTGTCATAGCAAATTACCAAACGGCAACCCCATTCGATAAAGCAAATGTCGATGGCTGGCTGGATAAACAGCTCCGGCTAGAACCTCTTTGCCGAGAAACCGAGTATTTTAGCAGTACACAATCAAACCTCGGACCAGATAACCGATGCATATTTGAAGAAGTTCGTCAGGCACTGTATGGCAATGGTTACGACGAAAGATCTAAGTTATTTAGCGCAGGCGCCCCTGTCGGCCCTGGTGGCGCATTTGCAGAAGACTATGAAGTCTACTTAAGAATAAACGGCGTCGATGCTTCAACTAGGGATCAACATTTCCACGGCCGCGATACAAAGTCTATGATTGAGTACTTGCTTTTAAGCATGGTATGTGGACCCGATAACGACTGGTTTAATGATAAAAACGATAATTTACTGCCTGACAAAACAATTTATGATGACCGCGGCTGGAAAGGCCGAATGGATCTTCCGCGAATTACCAAAGGCCCCTCAACGCCAGAAATTTGCCAGCGAAAAGTTCCAAATTCATTTCAGCAGCTGATTCACAACTACCACATGGATGCTCCCATGTCTTATATTTATCGTGAAAATAACCCATTTCCTTTCCGTGTAGAAATTGACACCCTCAGTTTATATTATCCATTTGAAAGCGATGGAAAAACTTATGCGAGCATAATGGATTATATTTATCAAAATTTTGACAGTCGCTTTCTGGGAAAACTGGATTTCGATACATGGTGGCAGCAAACCATGGAGCCGCGATATGCAAAACTACTAGATGCCGCTTATAAAGAGTTTAAAACAGATATTCTGGAAAAGGAATATTATCCCCTGCTGCATGACAAAGCCATACACAACGAAAAGATTTATGCAATTATGCTTGGAAATGCGATGGGTCGATTGAAAGTTAAAATACCTCTCGGCGTGTTGCCCGCAATTCGCGAAGAAGTCACATTTTATTTTGATGCCATCCTTGAGCCCCTCTATGACAGTTTATATCGGCGCAACGATCTCCTTGGCAAAGAAAACTATCTACAGGCAAAAAAGGATCTTTTAGACCAACTAAATATTTTGTTTTTGATTGCCCACAAAGCAGACTCTAAGGATCTAAAGTTAGAACGAGAAATACTGAAAAACGCCATTGAAAATCTCAATTATCTCTTTGGCATTGGTGTTTCTGAAGAAGCTGAAGGCCAGCAAGAGAATCCATATTACCTCCACTATGACGATAGCCTGATTCATTCAACCATTGACTCTGCTGCCAACACAGGCATCATTTCCAAGGCTATAATTAGACAAACTTTACAAAACATAGAAAGGGCTGCATTATCTGCCGCTGAAGCCCAGACAATGGCCAATATGTTCTTAAGCGAGGGGCGCGATTAACCGATACGTATCTATATGAGAATCTTTGTCGCTGTTCTAATTGTTATAGCCGCCAGTATTTCTTTTGCAGAAGAATCTGAAAAGAAAAAGGCAGATAAACTTGTGAATAAACATCTTATTAAAACTTCAAAGGAACAAGAGCTTCAAAAGCAGCGGGCAGCTATCGACGCCCGCAAAAAAGCAAAAGTTATCCCCCTTCCCCCTGTTCCAAAAACGGATCCCGCTGCTTCAAATGGCGTAATTCTTGAGCAACAGCCAAATGCTTTTTCAAAGGAGCAAAAAACAGAAATATACAAACCCCTGAACGATCCCGCCGCTAATATCCAAGACGAAGTTTCAACTGAAAAACAGGAATACGCTGAAACCGAGGCTCAGAAAAAGCAGCTGATTCAAAAATTAAAAAAAGAAGCCGAAAAAGCGGGTTACAAAGTGAACGTGCTTGATTCTAGATCGGGAAGTGAATAATAAATTCTGTCCCCTGCCCCTCTGTCGATTTGACTTCAATATCTCCATTATGGCGTTGAATAATTCCGTATGTAATGCTGAGCCCAAGCCCTGTCCCCTTGCCAACATTCTTTGTGGTGAAAAATGGATCAAAAATTTTATCACGAATCTTTTCTGGAATTCCCCTGCCGCTATCGCGGATGCTGACCATAACCTCACTGTTTGTCCTTTTGGTTGTAACCCAAATATCGCCACGACCGTCTATTGCATGAATTGCATTGGCCAGAATGTTCATTAAAGCCTGGTTAATCTGATTGGCATAACACTTCATTTTAGGAACACCGGCATAATTTTTATGAATTTGAATTCTATTTTTGTACTCTCCCGCCAACAAATTCAGTGTATTGTCCAGGCCTTCTTCCAACGAGTAGTCTTGTTTGTCGGCTTCGTCTGCGCGCGAAAAGTTTCTAAGGTCTACGACGATGTCTCGGACGCGACGGGCTCCGTCTTCACAAGATTTAATAAGCTTCGGCAGATCGTCGACGATATAGTCATAATCTGCTTCCTTTTTTGCCTCATGTAAATTTTTAGGGTCTCTTTCTGCTACTTCTACAAGCTTCACCAGCTTATCAGAATATTCTTTCAAATGATTCATATTAGAGTAAATAAACCCAATAGGGTTATTTAATTCATGTGCGACACCCGCCACAAGTTGACCGAGGCTTACCATTTTCGCCGACTGAATGAGCTGTCCTTGGGTCTCTTGGATTTCTTTGTTTGCGCTTTCAAGTTCTTCGATTTTATTTTTTAGTTCCTTTTGAGCTTGGGCAATTTTTCTGGACATATTGTTAAAACTTAACGTCAAAAGGCCGACCTCGGTCTCTGTTTCTATTGGCACTTGAGCAACTTCGCCATCCTCAATTTTTTTTGCAGCCCGTACTAAATTTTTTAATGGTCGCACAATTACATTCGAAACACTGAAGAGGACAATGATAATAAGGATAATTACAAGACCCATCACGCTAAACACGGCCCTATTAATTCCGGATGTCACTTTTTTTATTTCATTACGTGGAGCTGCTAATCCCAAATATACTGTTTTGTCATCCGTCAAGGGCTTAACGTAAAGTCCATATGAGTTGCCCCGGGTTGGAATTTCAAAAAAATTGTTTTTCCCATTGGCAAAAGAATCCTTTAAAAGATTTTTTTGCGTAAACAATAAATCTTCATGCGTTGAAATGATGGGTTCAATTTCCGCGTTATAAACGACGATATCAAGCCCCAATCTCTTTTTTAGGGTTTCGATGTAGCTCTGGTTTATAGAAAAAATTTCTTCTAAATAGCCTGCCAAACGGCCATTAGCCATTACTGCTTTTGAATAAACGATAAGCTCTAAACCTCTCTTCGGGTGAAGATCTCGAAATATAAATTGGTTTTGATTCTCAAATTTATCCAACAATGTTTTTGCCAGGTATACATCTCCCCGCTCAAGGGAAGGGATGCTTTCAACCCCGCCATCGACATTTTTCCCAACGGCAACAATAAGCTTTCCATCGCGATCAAACGTAGAAATTTGACTCGCAGAATAGTTTCGCATCCATTGTTCCACAATATGGCGAATTTTGGCGTTGTTGGTCGTTGAAATATTATATACAAAATCAGCATCAGTCGCATGAAGATTGCCGTAATTTAACAAATACCCTTCGATATCTTTAAATGTCTTATCCAGTTCCCTAAAATTGCTTTCAAGTCTTTGATGAATTTCTTTATTAAAAGCGTCTTCAAATTGTACCAACGAATATCCTGTGACAAAGGCCGCAGGAACGACTGAAAACAACAAAAACCACATGGCCAAAAGCGCCTGCAAAGATTTCTTCGGCGTTAAAAGACGCAGCGTTTTTGCCATGTGCTTTTACTTTTCAATCCAGACGATAAATCGAAGAACTCCGTCCGGCATTACGCGTGGATGTTCAGACTTGTCCACGCTGAAAGATCCATATTTCGATAACGTGTCAATGAGCATATCATAGCTCGTATCAGGAATTGCAAAGTGAAAATAACTCCCGTTAGATTTTTTCCACCCGAGCTCAACCTGGCCTGCCTTCTTGCCTCCCAAGGAAATAATTTTTTCAACTAGGTCCGGGGTAATCTCATAGGCATTCTCATTTTTAAAACTGATTCGATAAATGTAGCCCGTGCGAACCACCTTCGACCGCGGAACATCTGGCTTTACTTGCTCTTGCGCGGTGGTCGGAACATTTACATCTTCCACCGCAGGCACCGAATTGACCGGTGTGTCCGCAGGCAAGTCGGCTGTTTCAAAAGGAATTTCTGGTTGATTGTCGTCTTCCCCTTGCTCTGTCACGGGGGCACCTGTCTGCTGTGGGACTATTTGATCCTTTAAAGTATTATAATCTGTAAGCGGAGCGGGTTGAAATGTCTGAGCAACGATAGACTCTGTTACGCTGTCTTCTGTGTAAAACTTTGGGAACTCTATAATAAAAAATGTAATTGCGAAAGCGACAATTAGAGCCTCAACACCCCACTTGAAGGCCTGGGGGATATTTTTCCATGCAATATAATGAAAAATTTTTTGCTTTGTTGTGGGACGATCGAGTAAGCGCTTTAGCAAGTCATCGGAAATTTCAATACGTTTCAGCATGTCACAATATTCAATGCCGACCCCAAGCTTGGTGAGCTCTGCCTGCGCCAACGGAGAATTTTTCAAACCTTCTTCTATCGCCTCTGCCCGAATTGAATCTAATTTGCCAATTTTGTAATCGTACAAAAGTTCAATTGTCATGAATTCGCTCATATTGCGTTTACGCATCAGTCACCGCCGGCTTTAATTCTCCGGCCAAGGCCTTCAACCCCTTGCCTGCACGGTAGCGAACGGTTCCCGTAGAAACACCCATCCCCTCTGCAATATCTTTATCAGAAAATCCCAAAAGCCGCGACCAAACCACAATCAAACTCACGTTTGTGTGTTCATCTTTTATAAATTGCCGCCACGGGGAAAGGTTAATGCCCTCTGGGATGTCAAATGGGTTTGGGATGTCGCGAATTTCCCAATTCATCTTTGGCTTTACATCTTTGTATCGCTTCCAAACCTTATAATTTGTTTCAATTAAAAAAGAATTGGGTAGAATCTGCTTATCAGTGCGTTTGAGCTCTTTATTACAAATATTTATTGCGTCCGACGTCGCCTTGTACGCCAAATTGCTATCAAGAAGCGTAAAAAAGAAAAATGAAGCGACAGAGCGAATCTGCACCTTTTCCATGGTCAATCCGTTGTAAGTTGTTTCAGCAAATCAATTTCCTCTAAGACCTTGCCCGATCCCATAACCACACACGTGAGAGGATCTTCAGATATTGAAACAGGCAAGCCCGTTCTTTCTCGCAACAAAATATCCAAATTCGACAACAGCGCCCCGCCCCCCGTGAGGACAATTCCATTATCAACAATGTCGGACGCCAATTCTGGCGGCGTTTTTTCGAGTGCGGTTTTCACCGCGTCCACCACTTCAGATAGCGGATCCATAAGCGCGTCGTGAACTTGCGAGCTGGTAATTTCAATCGTTTTTGGAGCCCCCGCAACAAGGTCGCGCCCCTTTACTTCCATTACACGTTCCTTTTCAAACGGGTATGCATTACCCATCGCAATTTTTATGTTTTCGGCGGTCCTTTCGCCGATCAACAAATTGAATTGACGACGAACATAGTTCACTATTGCTTCATCGAATTTGTCCCCGGCAACTTTAATTGATTTGCAATAAACAATACCGCCCAGTGAGATCACGGCAACGCCTGTCGTTCCGCCACCGATATCTATTACCATATTTCCAACGGGTTCCGTGATTGGAAGACCCGCGCCAATTGCGGCGGCCATAGGTTCTTCGATCAAATAAACTTCGCGTGCGCCCGCAGAGTGCGCAGATTCTTTCACCGCTTTCTTCTCCACCTGTGTAATTCCGTAAGGAACGCAAATAATAATTCGTGGGGGAATAATCAACGACTTGTTATTTCCCGTAGATTTTTTGATAAAATATTTCAACATTGACTGAGTCACTTCAAAATCTGCAATAACGCCATCTTTGATCGGACGAACAGCCGTAATGCTTCCTGGCGTCCGCCCCAACATCTCTTTGGCTTCTTTGCCAACAGCCAAAACTTTGCTTTGATTTCCACGATAATTTTTTTGAACAGCAACCACAGAGGGTTCATTCAAAATAATTCCGCGACCTTTGGCAAAAACGAGTGTGTTTGCTGTGCCTAAATCAATTGCTATATCGTGTGAAAAATAATCCTGAACTTTATTCCAAAAACTCATTATTTCCTCCGGCGAATGAAACTGTTAAATGATTGACTCGCCTTATATTTTAAGAGTTTACGCGGTAACGATTGAGAGTCAAATCACTCAATTTCTGATGCGCTCCGCCAATTTTGAATTGAAGTTTGAGATCCGTTCTGCTTCGAGCGTATAGTCCTACTTGTTCCTGCAATGATCCACAGAGTGAATCATAATTTATTTAGCTAAATTGCCGGAGGCAATTTTATGACCCAAGAAAGCTACTTCAACAAGGTTCGCGACTTTTTAGAACAAAAAGAAATCAGCAAAAAAGTTGTTGAACACCTTAATGATGATATCGAAATTGGTATATTGATCGAAAAACTCGAGTGCTCCTTTTTTAAAGCGAATAAAAATCCCAAACTTGAAAAGCGAAAAGCAAAAAAACCAGATATTGTTTTTGCCCTAACCCCAGAGGCCGTTGATATTCTATCGAAATACAGCGGGAACTCTGTTGGTGAATTTGGCGTTGAAATTTTAAAACAGTACCTTGCGGGTGGTATAAAAATAAATATTGTCGGATCGATCACAAACATTTTGACGCATGGTTATCTTGGGATTGCCAAAGAAGGGGGCAAAGAGTTTGCCAAATTTTTAACTGCGCACGGTATCACTGGCCTTGCAAAATGGACGTCATTAATTCAAAAATTGAAAAGCCGGGCCTAATTTTTCCATCCCATTTCAAACTTTTCAAAGTCTTGCGCTGCTTGAATTTGTTGTCTGATTTCTGAATCAGACCAGGAGTATTTTTGTGCAAATATCTTGGATATTTTTCCGAGCATCTCGTAACCATGATTTTTTTGGGATAAAAATAGAGGTACCCGCCGCAAGTAAAAGTCTATGATCCGTCCACAGCAAGTTTCGTCCATTGCAAATTGCGCCTCTAGCTCCCAAATTGTTTTCCCCGCAGAAAAATATTTGTTTACGATTTCGATCGCCTCAAGCCCATGTCGCTCTATTAAGACTTGGGCATCCTTTTCCGAGGCTCCCATATGCCGGGCAATTCTTGGGATCTCTTTCTGCGCCTCGCTTAGAGCCTGCGCTGATGCCAACGGATTTAATGGATTTTTTGTTTGATTTCTCGCAAATCGAACCCGATCTTCCGTATTGTAAAAGTGCCGCAGGCACAACTCAACCGTTTGTTGGGCCATTCGTCGATACGTTGTGTACTTTCCCCCCGCAACAAAAGTCACATTACGCTCGTCCGTAAGAATTAAATGCTCGCGGCTTGTTTTGCTTTCAGTTGTCGACCCATCGTCAACCAGCGGACGCACGCCCGCATACGATGCAATGATGTCTTCTTGTTTTAAATTTGCCCCTGGGAAATAATTCCGTGCGACCGCCAACAGATAATCAACATCGTTTTTAGATGTATGCACATCTGCTGGGTCGCCTTGAAAATCAGTGTCTGTCGTTCCTATAATAATCATTTCATGTCGAGGAATTCCAAATACAATTCGTTTTTGATCTTTGTCTGTCGACATTACAACTGCGCAACTGAGCGGAAGACGGTCCTTATTAAGGGTAATATGGACCCCTTTGCTCGGGCGCAGTTGCCGTTTCCAATTTTTAAAAATTGAGTGCCCAACAATATCTGTCCATGGACCAACCGTGCTTACAAAATGCTTCCCAGAAATAGCAAATGTGTTCTGACCGATCACGTCTATACACTCTAGCCCCACGACTTTGCCGTTGCTCATTCGCGCTCCCGTTGCCTTGGCAAAACTTACAGCTACTGCGCCCTGCTTCACTGCTGATCGAAGAGTTTCCATAACCAAACGGTCGTCATCCATATAAGCATCCGAATAAACGTAAGAGCCTTTTAGACCCTCTGGTTTTAAAATAGAAATGCGCTCCAATGTTCGGTTTTTGGAAAGCCGCTCATGGAGCTGGGGAGCTTCAAATAGCGAAAGCGCCTCGTACGCCCACATCCCAACACCCATTCGCCCCATCCCTACGCGGTCCCCGTCAAACAACGGAATTAGAAATCGCAGTGGATGAACCAGGTGTGGGGCAATTTCAAAAAGTACCTTTCTCTCTGAAAGTGCTTCATAGACCAAATGAAACTCAAAATTTTCTAAATACCGAATTCCACCATGAATTAATTTGCTCGATCTGGAGCTTGTCCCGAAGGCGAAATCGTTTGCGTCAATAATGGCTACCTTCATCCCCCGACTTGCAGCATCCCTTGCTACGCCGGCGCCAGTAATGCCTCCGCCTATAATGACGAGATCAAAGTGCTCACTTTTTAATTTTTCTATATTTTTACTGCGGTCAGCAAACGCAAACATCACGTTGTCTTTCTTGTTAATGTTTACAATAATGATTTCGTGACAAATTTCAAAGAGTTTTCTGACAAAACTTGGGATCTTATTAAGTCCAGACTAGACACCGCCCTTTCTGAAATACCTGAGCCATGGTATGCGGCTTTCGACGCAGACGGAACTCTGTGGGACAACGACGCTGGAAACAAGTTTTTTGATTACGAGATTGATAACAATTTATTAGACCTTCCTAAAGACCCGTGGGGCCATGTTTATTCTATTAAAGCCAACCGTGCAGAAGATGCATTTCTATGGCTAGCGCAAATTCACAAAAATAAAAAAATTTCTGAAGTGAAAAAATGGGCTGAACAATGTTTTCTGCAGGAAAAAAATTATCCTTATTTTGAATCTATAAAAAATTTGATCGAATATCTTCAATTTAAAGGGGTTGAAATTATTGTTGTTACGGCTTCGGTAAAGTGGGCCGTCGAAGCGCCCGTAAAACCGCTTGGAATACCTGCTGAGAATGTTTTGGGTGTTACAACGAAAATCGAAAATGGAATTGTTACCGACCTCCAAGACGGTCCAATTACCTATGGAAAGGGAAAGACAGACGCCCTGTTGCAACATACAAATGGCGTCCGCCCCATTGTTGCTGCGGGCAACACTATTGGAGACCTGGAGCTCATCGACAGCTCATCCCACGTAAAACTTGCTGTTCTTTCCGCCACAAGCCAAATGAAAATATACAAAAGCGAACTCTTGCTCGAAGAACACGCCCAAAAACACAACTGGCTCATCCACCGCTTCCGCTAATGGGTGCCAGGCACCCCCTGTCCGGCTACCGGACTCTTTGTCTGCCAAACCAATTATAATGCTAGATAGATTGGTATGGTCGCTTGCATATGCCAATCATATGGGAAGACGACATATTATTTTGAATAATGCAAATCCATATCATATTTTCGGACGGTCGAACAATAAGGAATGGTTTTACTTGCCCGAAGATATCTGCTGGGAAATATTCATCAAAAACTTGCAGCTCGCCCAGAAAAACTATGCTCTAAAAATTCATAGTTTTCTTCTAATGTCTAACCACTATCATCTGACTTGCACTACTCCACGATCTAACATCAGCGAAGCCATGCATTTTGTTCTTACACAAATCAGCAAAGCAATAAATAAATATACGGGGAGAATAAATCACGTATTCGGGGGGCGGTATAAATGGAAGGTCATTTCTGATCAGTATTATTATTACAACGCACACAAATATATTTATCGAAATCCTGTTGATGCAAAAATTGTAACCCGGGCAGAAGCTTATAAAAATTCAACCCTTGCCGAACATTTACTGTTGAGTTCCCGTATCCAGATAGAGCCATCACCATTTGGGCACTTAATTCCTAGCAGAAGGACGGAATATCTCGACTGGCTAAATTTATCTTTAGACGAAGATACCCAAATGGAATTCTCAAAAGCATTCAGACTGCCCCCGAAGTAACTTCGCGTCCGATTAGCGGACGGGGGGTGCCTGGCACCCCATTAGGGCTTCGATTTCGTTAATTTCTTTTGGGACTTTTGAGGTTAGGATTTCACACCCATCCTCTGTAACAATGATATCGTCTTCGATACGGATGCCGATTCCTCTAAATTCTTTTGGTGCGGTCGCATCGTCGGCCGGTATATAAAGACCTGGCTCGACTGTAAAACACATTCCGGGCTCGAGCGCTCGTGATTTTCCACCCACCTGATACAGACCGGCATCATGGACATCCATCCCCAACCAATGCGAAACGCCATGCATATAATATTTTCGAAATTCTTTGCTCGCTATCAGATCTTCCTTTTTTCCCTTGAGCAGTTTTAATTCAATCAATGCATTTGTAAGCATATCAATTGTCGTGTTTTGAAGCTCTTCGAATAAAACCCCGGGTTTAATCATTTTAAGAATGGCTTTTTGTACATAAAGAACTTTTTCATAAACTTGCTTTTGTGCCGTTGTGTATTTTCCATTCACAGGAAATGTTCTTGTTATATCGCCACTGTAGTAATTGTATTCGGCTCCGGCATCAATTAACAGCAAATCGCCGTCCTTACATTCTTGGTCGTTAAAAATATAGTGCAAAACACACGCATTCGCGCCAGAAGCCACGATCGCGTTGTAACCTACCCGTGGGGAATTCTGTTGATAAAACGAATTGTAAATAACACCCTGAACATGGCGCTCGTTCACCCCTGGCCTTACGAATTTCATCGCTTCGACATGCGCATTTGCAGAAATTTCACCGGCTTTCCGCATCCATTGCTTTTCTTCTTCTGATTTAATTAGCCGCGCCTCCCCAATTACCACCGACGGATCATGTATCGCGAGAAGACCCTTGCCACTACGGCCTTCGTTTTTTTTGTTTTCCTCAATGGCCTTCATAATCTCTTGATCCCAGTGCGCGTCTTTTCGCAGGCGGTAGTAAACTTGTCCAACCTCTTTTAATAAATCCGGCAATATCGTCGAAAGTTGTGAAATTTCGTGGGTTGAGTCCATTTCGAACTCTTTTTTTGCGCCTTCAGGCCCAAATCGAAATCCATCCCAAGTTTCACGAAGGGGATCCCTTTTTCGAACAAACAATGTTGTTTCAGGCTTACATCCAGGGCGGAAAACAAATACTGATTCCGGCTCTTCAAAGCCCGTCATATAAAAGAAATTTGTATCCTGACGGTACTCATAACCCGCATCATGGTTACGCTCAAATTCTGGGTTTGCGGTTAAAATTAGCGCAGCACCTTTAAATTGAGACGCAAGTTTTGCGCGACGTTTTTTAAAAATTTCGATGGGAACAAGCGGTTTTCTAGACATAAATCAGCATCCTTTGGATTTGGTGCCAGGCACCGTCCGGCCACCGGCCGGGCGGTGCCTGGCACCCTTTTTTACTAAAACCCCAGTATTCGCGCTAGTCTTTGGGCAGCAATTTTTCCGTACTGTTGACCGATTGAAATAAACTCTCGGCGAGAATCAAAGTCGAGAACGCTTTTGTCTTGAATGTTAACGTCTATAACGTAATTTACGTAATTTTTTCCCTCATTCATCTCATCCATAACGTGATTCCACAAAATAAACTCGGCGGCTGAGGCGTCATCATTTAGCCTTTGAATTCCAGGAGTTACATTCACAAGAATAACATAATCCATGCCAGCTTTCTTCAGCGCGTCCGACAGAGCCTTCACACTGTAAGGGTTTGCAACCCAGTTTTGATACGGTTTAAAGAGTGGGGGAAACGGCAAGCACAGCTGTAAAGCATCTACATATTTGTTTCTTTGAAAAATCAGGCTCGCATATTTCGTAAGCGACTTGGTCGGGCATATGAATGGAATTTCGCCATCCGTAATATTCATACTCCCAAAAGTATTTTCCAAAAACGGTGTAAAATCATTCATTGACGTGGGTTCCGTCCTGTGACCCATAAATTCTTTGCGTGGCAAAATATCTTTTGGAATTTTAAAAAGCTTCCATTCAACATCGTTTGCTTTTCTTTTTAACGAATATGTGCCCGCAACAAGCGCCCCCCACTCCATCCCCGCGATCATATTAATCGGTATCCGCGCGCTTTCGAGCTCGCGCAAAACCCCAATGTGAGCAAAAGATTTCATCCCCCCTGGGCCAAGGATAATTCCTATCTTTGGCGGCACTGACCAAGCCGTTTGGGCTTGGGATGCTGGAGATTCTTGGTTTGGCTCGGCGGTGTCTGTTTCGCCGCCTGTACGACGACCCGTAGCGCAGCCTGCAAGCAAACTAAGAAGAGTGATTGTTGTTAAGATTTTTCGAAGCATAGATGAAGAACTCCTTATTGCCGTCTTTTCCAGAAATCGGACTTTCAAAATAGCCCAAGACTGTTAATTCTAACTCTTGAACAAATGTTTTTAAATCACTTTCTATTTTTTCAAATTGCGTTGAATCTTTAACGATGCCGCCCTTCCCTAATTTTTTCGCATCGAGTTCAAACTGCGGCTTTACAAGCGCCAAAAGATGACCCTGCCTTTTCATCCTTGGTGTTATAAACGGTAACACGTTTCTCAAAGAAATGAATGAAACATCCACAACAACAAGATCAAATTTTCTATCCGCTTTAAAATCTTTAATATGAGTATTTTCAAAAATCTCGACGTTCTGTTTTTTTGATATTTTAGAGTGTATCTGCCCACTTCCCACGTCCACCCCAACAACGAAACGAACGCCTGCTTGTAATAAACAGTCCGTAAACCCACCCGTTGAAATCCCCACGTCAAGAACCTCAAAGTTTCTTACGTCTAATTTTATTGTTTTCAGCGCACCCTCGAGCTTTAAACCCCCACGTGAAACAAATCGGTTGGCCGCGCCCGCCTGCACCTCAAAATCTTGGGCTCGCGCACCTGAAACGATATTTGTACTTGGCTTCTCGATAACTTTTCCTTGAAAAAAGACCAGACCCTCATCGATTGCTGATTGCGCTTTTGATCGAGATTCAAAAAGACCCAGGTCAACCAAAATTTGATCCGCACGCTTATTCATTGCGTTTAAAATTATAAGAGGCAATTTCCTTTAGAAAACCTGCCCTCTGCCCAAAATCTATAAGGCATGAGTGACCGTTTTCTGTCAGGGTTTCAAGGTATTTTTTAGCCTTTTCAAGGCCCATAAAGTGCACGAAATTATTCGATTCCATTTTGTCGGCATCTAAAATGTCATCCTTGACTTGAAACGCAAGACCTAAGCTCTCAGAATATTTTTTTAGATTTTCAAATTTTTTTTCATCTGCTCCGACAAGCATGGCCGCTCCAAGAATTGCCGCCCGTATAAGCGCTCCTGTTTTGCCGCGGTGAACCTCCAAAATTTCATTGAGCTCAAGCTCCCGCTCCCTGGGGTAGAGTTCCATGGCCTGCCCGCCAACCATCCCCCGAACGCCACAGGATTCGGACAAGTATTGGATCGCATGCAAAACCCTTTGCGGTTCTGCTGTGGATAAAGTTGCTACCCCGAAGGCCTCTGTTAGCAACGCGTCCCCAGCCAATAGCGCAACGGCGTCACCATAAACTTTGTGGTTTGAAGGCCGGTTTCGTCGAACGTCATCGTTATCCATGGCCGGCAAATCATCATGAATAAGCGAATAAGCATGAATGAACTCGATTGCCGCAGCGTATGGAAGAACCACCGTTGACGCCGCTCCCAAAAGGTCCGCCGTTGCCAATGCTAAAACCGGACGAAACCGCTTGCCCCCATTTAAAGCTGAGTATTCCATCGCAGAAACCAAGTTTTTCAATGCTGGGGCCGAATTAGATTTTAATGCCTCCGTATACCGCCGCATATACGACTGCAGGGCTTCAACATAGCTTTGCCATGTCTTTTGAAAATCACTCATCAGGCCTCGTTTGGCTTAAAATCTTTTGTGATTGGATTCCCGTTCGTATCCACGCCCAACAGCACACGTACTTTTTGTTCTGCTTGTGTCAGGTGGGATTGACACTCTTTCGTCAAACGAACGCCTTCTTCAAAAAGATTCAAAGATTTTTCAAGCTCGAGGTCTTCGCTCTCCATAGCCTGAACAATCTCTTCCAGTCGTTTTATTTTTTTTTCAAACATCTTTTTCCCCTTTGTTTTCAATTCGGGCGGTAGCCTCTCCGTCTCGGAATAAAATGGTCACCGTATCTTTTTCTTTTATTTTTTTGATCGTATTAATAATTTTGTTTTCTTTTTTAACAATAGAATACCCGCGCTCCATGACCTTAAGCGGGCTAAAGGAGTCTAGCAGCGCTCCCATGTGATTGATCCTTGTTTTGTAACTTTCTAATATATTCAACACCACATTTTCTAAGCGGGAAAAAAGCTCATCACATCGTTGTTGAAGTTCTTGCAATTTCTTTTTCGGATCAACCAGTTGTTTTTGTAAGGCTTTTAAGTGTTGTGTTTCAAGCTGAAGACGTTTACTTATGCAAAGCTTCAGTGTTGCAAAGTTTTTCCCAATCTTATCCTGCAAATCCGCCGCGTTTTTTACGATCAATTCCGCTGCCGCCGACGGAGTCGGCGCACGCAAATCCGCAACAAAATCCGCAATTGTAAAGTCAATTTCATGTCCCACGCCTGAAACAGTTGGGATTTTTGAAGCCGCGATTGCACGCGCAACCTTTTCGTTGTTGAAGGCCCACAGATCTTCCATGGACCCGCCTCCGCGACCAATAATCATCACGTCAAACCCTTCTATTTTATTTGCAAGCTCAATTGCGGAAACGATTTCTTCTGGGGCTGACTGGCCCTGGACTGCGGTCGCAAATAACATAATTTCAAGCCCACGATAACGACGGCTTAAAACATTAAGCATATCGCGTATTGCCGCACCTGTTGGCGAGGTAACCAATGCCACCCTCTGCGGAAGCGCAGGGAGCGGACGTTTTCGTTTTGAATCGAACAAGCCTTCTGCCTGTAGTTTTGCTTTGAGTTGTTCAAACTGCAATTGGAGCGCCCCAAGGCCCACGGGCTCCATGACCTCGCAGAAAATTTGATATTGCCCGCGCGGCGGATATACCGTGACTTTACCGCGAACCAAAACCTCAAGACCATTTTCCGGTTTAAATTTTAAATGTGCGTTGAAACCTTTAAACATGACCGCGCTAATTTGCGCTTTGTCGTCTTTCAAAGAAAAATAAAAATGTCCGGATGTATGGGGTTTGAAGTTTGAAATTTCACCCTTGACCCAAACAAGTTTAAATTCACTTTCAATTTCATCACGAATGGCTTGATTGAGCTGACTGACCGTGTGAATTTTTGGCGCAGTCTTTTTTGGCTCGTCAGAAGGCTCTGGCATAACTGTAAAATCCATTTGAAGCTGCAAGTCATTCATCGAGGGAAAAGCTACTTTTTTAGATGGATGAAGTCAAATTTAATGCTGAAAAAATTATCCGAATTCCGGATATTTAAGATAAAAAAATGGATCGGTCACAAGAAGCTCTCGATACATAACCCATTTTCTTTAAGGTGGTAGGCAGTATAACAACTTTAGGCTTCTCAGTACACGCTGAGCTTGCTCACCATCGCCAAGAACCGCCCCCTTATGTAATCCTTGTAGGGTTATTTACCACTGTCCTCAAGCAACCGAATCCTCGGCCACTAGTATATCAAACTTTTTATAGCCGGGTTGAAAAAACAAAAAAATATTTTTTGGGTCTGGGAGAGAAGACTGTAAGTCTCGAAAATAATTGATCCTGTCTCAATTTGGAACGGGGTTGTCGTTAATTTCACTTGACATAAAGGGCTTGGACTTGATCGCAAATCTTTTTTACCGAATAGAGTTTATGACATATCAGGAATTAGATAAAATCTTTCCTTACTTTGTTTTTCTTTACGGTCTTGTCGCGACATTTGTTTTAAATATGCCCGCACTTATTCGGCTGGGGGAAGAGCGCTTGCCAAAAGGACTTATGGTGCAATTCCAAAGCCATCGTTTTTTGGCTCTAATTAGCCTTATTGTTGGCGGGCTATGGTCGCTGCAAAACTTGTGGTATTACTAGTTTTCCTTATTTACCCGCACAAATTCAGTCAGCAAAACACGTGTGCTTATTGTCGACTTTCCGGACTCTAATCCATCAATCTTTGAAACCGCGCTTCGCGGGACCAAAACTTTTTGCGCTCCAGTATCAATTTTTACCGTGTTTTCGTCGTAGCCCATAAAGACTCCTTCAACGCGCACATATCCATTGGTCACGGCCGATGCATTGACCGTAAAAAGAAAACCCAAAATAAGTATAAGACGAATCATTGCTTCCCCTTAGATTCTTTTGGTGAATAAATTTTGTCGGCACGCCCCGATGTCGCAGGAATTACCTTGCGAAACGATGCGATTTCATAGTCCTGCATACACGTAGCTACATCTTTACATTCTGTGGAGTCGCACAATACGCCTTCAAATTCTATTCTTGATAAATCCGGATGATCACACCGCACAACGCCAACGCAGATTTCTTTGGTTGAATCATCGTCGACATTTTTTCGTTCAAACCTTTGCCATTCACAATTGGTTACTCCATTTAGGTATTTTTCCAACGTGGCCTTTTCTTCTGCGGGAACGTCACGCTTGGCCAGTTTTTCGGCTTCTATTTTCCATCTGTTTATCACGGGTCCGTCGGTCCGGCCCGGTCCACGCGCATTCCGATCCCTCGGGCGATGTTCTTGGGCGAGGCCGAGAGAGGTCGCTAAAATAAGAACAACTGCTGGAACAATATTTTTTAATTTCATGGTTTAATTGTAGATCAGAAAATATGGGATGATTAGGGTGTCGGCAGAAGACTGGGCTTTAGCCGAGCGGATCTTCGACGTCGGTGTTATATATTTCTTTTTTGTCCTTTAACGCTTTTTTCTCTTTTTCTTTTCTGAGCTTTGGGGGAGCTGGCTTTGCCGTAGGCTGGCGATCGTCTTTATCAATACCGGCAAGGTACGAATCTGATTCAAGAGCATCAAACCCTACGTCATCATAGTTATAGTCTTTGTCGCCGGGATCGCCATTAACAAACCAATCTTCTGTGATCGTTTGATCTGCAATTGTGTCGTCTCCCATAGCCATATTGACTACGAAAAAACACAGAATGCATAAAATCACTGTTAAAAGCGCTAAAGGACGCATAGTTACCTCAACTATAAATAAAGCAAGCCTGATGCCGCTCTACATTGAACTTAGCGCTCTAAATACCTGTTTTCAGGCAATACTTTGGTCGGGTGTCCACAAAGTTGACGTCAATTTTGTCCCTTGTTTCATTATGGTACGTCCTTTCAGATAACGATGTATTGCTCTAGAAAATTATATAGTTACACTTAAAGAATGGCCCAAAATGAGCCGATAAAATTACCGGTAGAAGCCTATGTGAGGGTGTATGAAAAATAGTTTTGCCTTTGTTTTATTGATTCCGTTGTTTGCTCCCGGATTTTCGCTTGCAGGAAAATCAACATCAACAAACACTTCGCCTGCGATGACACAAAATCCTATATACGCTCAAGACCCGGGAGTATATCAAAGCGAGCTAGATTACTATTATAATTTGATGGTTACACGCCACTGCTCTAGCGAAAAAGATGCCTCGGGAAATGTGACCATAAACAAGGACAAAAAAATCACTCTCTCAAACATTCCCGTAAATCCACAAACCGGGCAGCGACGAGAACCCCCAAAAACTTGCGGAGAGCTAATGGCTGTTGCAAGCCGAGGGATGGGAGATGAAGACTCCTGTAGTCTGGCAAAAACTGAATACAACAAACGAAAGGCTGAAGGCATTGCGCTTTGCAAAGAGTTTAAGGCACAAACAAACGACCATGCACCCTGCAATTTGAGCGAAGACTTGAAAGCATACGAAAAATCTTGTGATGAAGAGTTTGCAAAAGTTTATGAAGAAGAAGGCGACGAGTTAAAATCCAAAGCAAAAGAAACCATAAGAAAATGTCCATATTTAGCAGCTAGGGCTTCCGATCAAAAAGACATCCGATCAAGACTGCGTGATTTGCGAAAAGATCTTAACGACGAAAAGAAATCTTGCACAAATGACGGCGCAGACATTCAAAAAGAAATCAGAGAAAAACAGGCCGAGCTGCAAAAAGTACAAAATAGCATCCCGAATATAATTAAAAACAGCCAAACCAAGGCCGCCGCAGAACTATTAAAGATGACCCAAGAACTGACACAATTGCAAAATCAAATTAAAACACTATCCACCACAGAGGCCCTGAAAGTGCGAAATGCATATCAAGGCACTGAGGCAGATGCAGAGTCTGAATGTCAATCGCAATTGATCAAAGCTGCCCGAGACACTTATGAAAAAGCAAAACACAAAGCGCGCTCAATGACATCACGATCTGTAAAACAGATCGCGATCGCTGATGCACGGGCACAATACAAAATTTGTGTTGCCAACGCTAAAAACAAGGTGCTTCAAGCTTATCGAAATGCCAATGTAATCATACAAGATATTAACAATAAACTTACGCTTGCAAACGATGCACAAAAACAGCTCCAATCACAAATTTCTCTTGTGCAAAAAAGCCAAAATGATCAATTGCAAGCCGATCTCCAAGCCGCACGGGAAAACCAACAGGCCCTTTACGCTGATTGGAAAGCCGCCGTACAAAAATCGCAGTCACAGCAAGCACTTTGTAATGAAAGAATTCGAGTCCTCACCGCAGAAATTGGCGAGGTCGCGGGACAAAGCGATCACGAGGAAGAAGAAATGAGCGGCCTGCTTGAACAAGCCGCGGGCCAACCAAAAAGCCTTCTTGTTTTCGCAGATGTCACCGAAAGCCAAGCCAAAAAAGCTGAAGAAGAGCGTGACGAGCGAAACAAAGCCGTCAAAGAAATCGAAAGTGCCGCTGCCGCTGCCTATGGGGCCTGCTGCTCGCAATCCCAAAGCAACTCTGTTTGTGACGCTTTCAAAGGCGACTTCATGCGTGATCCTATTTTGCATAAGTACGGCACGGGAACACGGTAGGCCGACAGGGACTAACTCGCCGTTCCATTCGTGTACTTACGAAGGCTGCTCCTGTAGCCTAACTCACTATGAAAATGAAAAAAACTGTCGCCTTAATATTGGGCGGAGCTAT
>CAUJEF010000095.1 GCA_963169515.1 Bdellovibrionota bacterium | reverse complement strand
ATTTTAATTTCACGACCATCCTCCGTTGCACTGTAACTACAATCTTAGTGCCAAGACTCTAGACGATCCTGTATTCGTTACGCTTCCCCTGCCTTGAATTAATTGCATCCAGAGGGACGTTTTTGGACGTTCCCAGCCCGTACATGATTGCAATAAAACACAATGTATGTTCCTCTAAACTAATGAAAAAAGTGCGCAAAGCAATAATTCCGGCCGCCGGTTTAGGCACACGCTTTTTACCTGCGACAAAGTCCATCCCAAAAGAAATGTTACCTATCGTCGATAAACCAATTATTTTATATGTCATTGAAGAAGCTGTGGCGGCAGGCATTGAAGACATTGTACTCATCACCGGTCGCGGCAAATATTCCATCGAAGACTTTTTCGACAAATCTTATGAGGTCGAAGACACACTAGAAAAGCAAGGCAAGACTGATCTTTTAGAGAAAATCAAAAAACTCCGGGGTATGGCAAACATTATTAGCATCCGACAGCAGGAAGCTCTTGGGTTGGGTCATGCGGTTTATACGGGTCGCCCGATCATCGGCAATGAACCTTTTGCGGTTTTGTTGGGCGATGAAATTATGCTCGGCAGACCCACTGTTACCGAAGAGTTATGTTCTGCTTTTGAAAAATCTAAAATTTCAACGGTCG
Organism: Bdellovibrionota bacterium; assembly: GCA_963169515.1. Taxonomy (GTDB): domain Bacteria; phylum Bdellovibrionota; class Bdellovibrionia; order Bdellovibrionales; family JAEYZS01; genus CAUJEF01. The sequence continues at coordinate 22,254 of CAUJEF010000095.1, read as the reverse complement.
CCCTGATGAACGTCCCCAAAAAAGACGTTGTCAAATACGGCATTGTCAGTGCCAAAAAAACATCAGAAGATCTATTTGAAATTTCAGACGTTGTAGAAAAGCCCCTGGAAAGCAAGGCTCCAAGCACGCTCGCCCTTCCGGGTCGCTACGTTTTCGATGGAGAAATTTTTCAGCATTTGTCAAAAACTACACCTGGAAAAAATGGTGAAATCCAACTGACCGATGGAATGACCGCGCTTGCAAAATCTCGGGGGCTTCATGGCCTAACGCTTAAGGCTGATCGATATGATGCTGGAGACAAGCTCGGCTATTTAAAAGCCAACATTGAATTTGGCCTAAAACACCCAGAGATTGGGGCCGACCTTAAAATATATTTAAAAACTTTGGCCAAGGAACTCTAGATGCTGAAAATTTTTTCTCTTGTTTTTATCGTGTCCTTTGAAGCCCTCGCATACATTCCCTCTGCCGATTTCATTCTTGGCCGAGTGGCTCAGCGCGGGGGAAAAGGGTCTTATAAAATTATACAAGAACTTTTATTTCAATCTGACAATCAAAGCTCTATTGCAAAAGAAACTTGGTTTGTAAAAGATAGCCACAATTATTTCGTGGAGGTGCGCGGAAAATCCTTCACAAAATATTTTCTCTACAAAAATGGGCGCCGCTACTTCGTGGACGATAATAAGCAGGTCCAGTCCTCCAGTTTACCCACAGACTTTTTTGAGCCTTTGTTCTTGGCGCGAGATTCCGGAGCGCTGAAAAAAGATCTGATTAGTAAAAAAATTCTTCCCGGGAAAAGCGCTCGTGTCCAGCCCAAACCACGGACACTTAAAGACGTAAAGCACACCTCAGAAAACTATGTCCATTTGTCACGCAATCGTGGCGTTGTAAATTATGTCTTTGCCGAGACGGATGACCTTGCCCCAACGGGCACAGAGCCTGCAATTTGGATCGAACAAGATAAGTTTTCCATTCGTCGCCTGCGTCTGGCCTCTCTAGCGGACATCACCGCTGATGATATTGCTGAGTTTTCACACGGCCTATCATTTCCAAAATCTCGCCGCGTAACCTGGGGGAAAAATTCTGTGCAGATCGAGCTGTTGCGTATAGATTCGGTTACGCTTAAGGACGAGGTCTTTAATACATCTTATATAAGTAATTTAGCGCAAAAACTTGTCCCCGTCGAAGAATCCAAAACAAAGCCCGTGATCGAAGACTTTTACTCGAGGTTTAGGTGAGTGAACAATTTTATGATATCGCAGTGGATGCGCCCCTAGACAAGCCCCTGACGTACAAATCAAAAGAGCTCGCCCCCGTTGTTGGGTCAATCGTTACCGTACCGCTCGGCAAGCGTACCGCTCGCGGCGTGGTTATTAATAAATCTAATGCACTTGAAAATGCAGGGTTTAAAATAAAAGAAATCGAAAAAATCCATTCCGAATTTCCACAAATACCAATAAAGCTCATAAAATGGATGGAATGGCTTTCGAACTACTATCAGTACCCCATCGGACAAATTGCTCGGTTGTTTTTGCCTGCCCTAGATAAAAAAGAGGGCTCGGCGCGAAAATCTCCCGTTGTTCCGGATGTCTTGTCGCGGAAAAGCGTTAGTCTCAACGATGAGCAAAAGTCTGTTGTCGATGCTATCCTCTCGTTCGAAGGCTTCCATACCCATTTGCTCTGGGGAGTTACAGGTTCCGGAAAAACAGAGGTTTACCTTGAACTTCTCGAAAGAAAGCTAAGGCAAGACGAGCAAGCCCTCGTTCTCGTACCTGAAATTTCCTTAACTCCACAAATGATTCGGCGATTTAGCGAGCGATTTGGAGGACAAATTGCCGTTATGCACTCCCACCTGACTGATCGGGAAAAAACAAACCAATGGTGGTCCATTGTCGAAGGAAAAAAGAAAATTTTGATCGGGGCACGCTCTGCTCTTTTTTGTCCATTTAAAAAGTTGGGCTTGATAATTGTAGACGAGGAACACGAACCCAGCTTCAAACAAGATGCGAAACTAAAATACCATGGACGAGACGCCGCCATTGTTCTGGCGCAAACGCTTGATATTCCAATTTGCCTCGGGTCTGCGACCCCAAGCCTAGAATCATGGAAAAATGCTCTTGAAAAAAAATATTATCTTCATAAATTGACCCAACGATATAAGGGGCTGGCGCTTCCCTCCGTCGAAATTGTTGATTTACGCACCCTTGACAGGGAGCTTGTGGAAAAATTTGTTTTGCCGCCTTGGCTCAGCCCCGCCCTATACACAAAAACAAAAGAGCGGCTCGAAAAAAAACAACAAGTCGCGTTTTTTATAAATCGTCGTGGTGTCGCAAATACAGTTTTATGCCGCCAGTGTGGGATTGTAAAAATGTGTCCAAATTGCGACATTTCTCTCACACTGCACGGTAAAATTCATTTGAATTGTCATTACTGTGAATATTATGAAAGCCTAAATGAACATTGTGATCATTGTCACGCTGGCGAATATTCCAGCTTAGGCGCCGGGACTGAGCGAATCGAAAATGATTTGGCAAAGCTTTTTCCTGACGCGAGAATAGTCCGTCTAGATCGAGACGAAATTCAAGGACGCGAAGCCCTAACCGAGGCGATTGAAAAGATCGAAAATCATAAAGTAGACATTATAATTGGTACTCAGATGATCGCAAAAGGTCTCGATTTTCAAAAACTGACTTTGTTGGGAGTTGTCTTGGCCGATATCGGATTTAACATCCCTGACTTCCGAGCGGGGGAAAGAAACTTCCAACTTCTTACGCAGGTCAGCGGTCGCCCAGGCCGGCACATTGAACGCGGCGAAGTCATTATTCAGACCTATAATCCCGATCATCCCAGCTTGGCACACGCACAGATTCACGATTTTATTGGCTTTGCCGAATTCGAACTGCAGCAGCGGAAAGAGCTTTCATACCCGCCCTTCAGCCGTATGGCTTGCATCCGTATTCATGGGTTAAAATTGGACAGCGTAAAGAGAGCCGCAAAAAAACTGGGCTCCTTCAGCGCTGGCCTTGTGAAAAAGTATCCTCAATTTGGCAATGTTCATGTTTTGGGCCCCGCCGCCGCCGCTTTGCCAAGGCTCAACAACAAATACCGTTACCATATGCTGCTAAAATCCAAATCTCCAACGCATCTTCGCGCCTTTATAAAAGAGCTTGAAAAAAAATCTTACTCCTTTTCGGGCGTAAAAGTTCTCTTCGACGTAGACCCAATAAACACGCTGTAGGACATTCGTCTAGTCAATTGCACATCATGGTTTGCCGATAAGTGGTCTATGGCCGCCTCGCCCGCGTCAGCAGTAAAAGAATGTCCTTCGTGCAAGCGAAATGCTCTCGATTTATTAAAAATCGACACAGGCATGAAGCTTGCCCTTGAGCACATCGAATACGACGGCGCAATCCCTTCTGCCGTATGTTCGAATTGTTACCAGGACTTCACCTCAAAAATTTCCAATGGCGCCAAACTTCGTGCGCAAAAAATTGCAAAAGATGAAAATAAAAAAATCATCTGGCGTCAAAGACTTGAGCTCGCCCAAAAAGGACGCGAAAATATGGCGATCAAAAATTATCCTAATGCCGCCATGTTTTATGAAAAATATTTGTATGGCCTGGCCACCGGGTTTGACATCGAGCCACAGAATTTGGTCCCAAGCCTATTTGTTGATGTAAAGTATAAAAAAGAATTAATTGTCGTTTGCTATGCGTATTTTGATCTTTTTAAAATTTACGACCACAGCTCAAACCCTGCCACAAAAGAAAAATACAATCTGGCAAAAGAACAATTAAAATTGTTCGCCAACTTACCGTCTACGCGTCCGTTGATATTAAGAAAGCTCAGGAATTACAAGGCCAGCGCAAATAACAAAGGCGCTGTCGACGAAGTTCTGAAGGCTCTCGACAAAAACAAAGACGGGCGCTGTTTTATCGCCACTGCGGCGTTTGGGTCTTCCAGCGCTCCGGAAGTGCAAACTTTCTATGTTTTTCGCGACGAAATCCTAGCCCGATGGCAACTTGGGCAACTTTTGGTCCAGTGGTATTATTTTTTGTCTCCGCCGCTTGCCAAAATACTTGATCGATCCTCTCTTGCAAAAAAAATGGCTCGCTTTATTCTACGCGTTGTTGCCGTTGTACTTCGCTCCATTTTCAACTTGAAAAGTCTGTCATAGTTTCGCATCCTGATCGCCGGAGGCAGCTCTAATGAAACAATATGATTTTGTCATCGTAGGTGCTGGTATTGAAGGCATTGTATTAAGCGCCTATTTGTCTCGGCTGAATAAAGCCGTTTGCTTGGTTGACCCTACCCCTAAAATTGGAAACTTAAAAAACACACTAGAGGTTTTTAAGCATGACGAAAAAACGGTCTCTACCCTTCGCTTCCTAGAAACAGAACTCGGCCTCGACTTTTCCTATGAAAAGACATTCATTGAACCGCTCACCTTTGATAAAAGCTTTCAACCCTTTGTCGGATTTGGAGAGGACGCTCCGCCCTATCATGATTGGCTTAATGCTTACGGCGCAACCGAACAATTATTTTTGCAGCCATCCTTGAGCGAGTCCTTACAAAAATTGATTACAAAACACAATGTATCGGTTTTGACAAATTCGACTGTAACCCGCCTTGAAATTACAGAAAATCGCGTTACTGAAATTGTTGTGAACGGAAAAACAAATATTTCTGCGGCACACTTCGTTTCGACCCTTCATCCTCTTAAAATGAAGAGATGGAATAAAGATTTTCTCGGTACCAAATTTATTCAAAAAATGAACAGAACACCCCCCTGGACAACTTTGTCTCTCGAACTGAATCATCCAAAGCTAAACACTTCAACCGGCTGGTATTTACTCAAAGGAATTAAAACTGACTGGTTTGTCGGCCGATTTACAGAAAGCGGATCGCATTGGCTAGCTTTTTCATCAACTGAAACAGAGGCTGATGCAGAAGCCGCAGGTCAACTTTTTAAAGAAGTAAAAAAATCTATAACAAAAGCTTTCCCAGATTTGATTTCAAAAGTTACATTTGAAAAGCTCTCGGTTTTGTCACAAAGTCACGGGCACATTCAATTCAAAATGAACCAGGAGAATCCTTTTCAATCTATTCAAAATTTTTGGGTTTGCACAGGCATGGCGACGGAACTGTGGAACCCTGTTGTTGCATCGATCTCTGCCGCACAAGAGCTGTTAATGGATTTTCAGTTACATGGATATATAGAAAACACGCCTAAAATCAATGGCTTGGCCTCTGGGCCAGAAAATCTCGTTTCCCTTTAAATCCTTTACACGCGATACGGGATTTGCTACAAGCATTAGATCGTTAGAAACAATTGTGTTCTGCGAAATTTAACACCCTTTGAAACCTTGGTGTCTTCAATTTCAAAGGGGTAGCTTAACCAAGGAGCTTATATGCAACAAATCAATATCAAAGACATGCTCAATTGCGGAGTCCATTTCGGCCATCAAACGCACCGCTGGAACCCCAAAATGAAAAACTATGTTTACGGCGAGCGCGGCGGAATTCACATCATAGATCTTCAAAAAACCCTGGGTCTTGCTCAGAAAGCTGGCGAATTCATTAGATCCATAGCCGCTGGCGGTGGCCGGATGATTTTCGTTGGAACTAAAAAGCAAGCCAATGAACCAATCCAAGAAGCCGCCCAAAAGTGTGGGCAGTTTTATGTTACAAAACGCTGGTTGGGCGGAACACTTACAAACTTTGTTACAATTAAAGCGAGCATTGATCGCCTCAGAAAACTCGACATCATGAAGGAAAAGGGCGACTTCAATTATTATGGAAAAAAAGAGCAAGCCCAGTTGGAAAAAGAATTCGTTCGTCTGCACGAATATCTCGATGGTATTCGCGACATGAAAGAGCTTCCTCGGGTTATGTTTGTTGTGGATCTTAAAAAGGAACACATTGCCGTTGCCGAAGCCCGCCGCATGGGAATCACGGTTGTCGGAATCGCCGACACAAACTCTGATCCTGATGAAATTGATTTTCCAATCCCGGGAAACGACGACGCCATCCGATCAATTAAACTGTTCGCAAACTATGCCGCCGAATGTTTTTTAGAAGGCGCGAAAGACTGGGAGCATAAGCTCAGAACTGAAACCGATAAGCGCGCTCCTGAAAAAGAAGCTCCGACGACGGCGCACGAAGAGACTCGTACCGAAGGCGGCCCCTCTGTCGTTCGTATGACAAAAAGGAAGTTGGTTGCGGTCGGAACGGCTGATGACGTTGAAATTCAAGCCGAATTGGAAGGCGCGGCTGAGCCCGACGCTGCTGAAGGCACTGAATCAACGGAAGAAGACAAAGAATAATTCTTGTATTTTTGAAACTGAGGGCCTGGCCCTTTACTGCGGCAAAGTCGAAAGGACAGAACAATGACGATTAGTGCAACCAGTGTGAAAGACTTAAGAGAGAGAACCGGCGCAGGAATGATGGACTGCAAGAAAGCTCTGGAGGAAAACGATGGTGACTTTGAAAAGGCCGTCGATTGGCTAAGACAAAAGGGACTGAGCAAGGCTGCAAAAAAAGCAGGGCGAGTTGCTAGCGAAGGCATGGTCCACGCATATATTCACGGAGAAGGTCGAATTGGCGTTTTGCTTGAGGTGAACTCGGAAACTGATTTTGTTGCTCGAAACGATAAATTTATTGCCTTTGTAAGAGACCTTGCGCTTCATGTTGCGGCAATGAGCCCGCTTGCGGTGAGCGCAACGGATCTTGATCCTGCAACCATCGAAAGAGAAAAAGCGGTTCTTGTCGCCAAAGCAAAAGAAGAGGGGAAAAAAGCCGATTTCATAGAGAAAATCGTAGATGGTCAAATTAAAAAATGGCTTCAAGAGACCTGTTTATTAGACCAAAAGTTTGTTAAAAACCCCGACGTCACAGTACAACAACTTTTGACAGATCTGATTGCTCACATTGGTGAAAATATTGTCATTAGACGCTTCACGCGCTATGAGCTGGGTGAAGGAATTCAAAAAAAACAGGAAAATTTTGCAGATGAAGTGGCTGCCGCTTCAAAGGTAAAATAAATGGCAAGTAAAAAACCAGCTTACAAGCGAGTTTTATTGAAGCTAAGCGGAGAGGCCTTGGCCGGTGACTCTGGGTACGGTATCGACCTTGAAACGCTAAACAAAATTGCTCGTGATATCGCCGAAGTTTACAAGCTGGACATCGAAATTGGAATTGTTATCGGTGGCGGAAATATATTTCGCGGCGTTGCTGCCTCGGCTAATGGCATGGATCGGGCAAGCTCTGACTACATGGGAATGCTTGCAACTTGCATTAACGCCGTCGCACTACAAGAGGCTTTGGAAAAAGTTAACGTCGTCACGCGGGTTCAAAGCGCAATCTCGATGGCCGAAATTGCAGAACCCTACATTCGCAGAAAAGCAATCCGACACTTAGAGAAAAAACGGATCGTTATTTTTGCAGCTGGAACCGGAAACCCATATTTCACAACCGACACGGCTGCGGCCCTGCGAGCCATGGAAATAAATGCAGACATTATTTTCAAAGCGACCAAGGTGGACGGCATCTACAACAAAGATCCTGAAAAGTTCAAAGACGCAAAAAAGATTGATCATTTAAAATATATGGATGTATTGAAAAAACAATTAAAAGTCATGGATTCAACCGCAATCAGCCTATGCATGGATAACAAGTTGCCAATTTTGACATTTAATTTAAAAGTTTCAGGTAACATTCGAAAAGCCGTTCTCGGAGAGAAAATCGGCACCCTTGTGGAGGATTAATATGGTTAATCAAATCAAATCAGCCGCCGAAACAAAAATGAAAAAAACAATCGATTCTTTGAAAGCCGACCTTGGGAAAGTTCGAACCGGAAAGGCACAGACCTCAATGTTAGACACTGTAAAAGTAAATTATTACGGATCAATGACCCCGCTTAATCAAGTTGCCGCGGTAAGCTGCCCAGACCCCAAATCCTTTTTGATTGCGCCGTGGGAAGTTTCCACCCTTAAGGAAATTGAATCTGCTATTGTAAAAAGCGACCTTGGAATGTCACCGATCAATGATGGAAAAGTGATTCGACTGAAAGTCCCTGAACTGACCGAGCAAAGGCGGAAAGAGCTTGTAAAACATATTGGAAAGCTCGTTGAAGATGCGCGAATCGCGATTAGAATGATTCGCAGAGACGCGAACGAGGACGTAAAAAAAGTCGAAAAAGAGAAAAAGATCGGTGAAGACGATAGTAAAAAAGGGCAGACAGATATTCAAAAACTAACCGACGCCTATGTTCAGAGCGTTGATAAAATTGCGCAAGACAAAGAAAAAGAATTGATGACAATTTAGAGGAGCCGTGGTGCAAGTCCCAAATCATATTGCCATAATTATGGATGGCAATGGTCGCTGGGCAACCGTCCGTGGAAAAAACAGAACCTATGGACACATAAAGGGAAGTCGGCGGGCCAAAGACATTATTGAAGAGTGCAGCAGATTGGGGTTAAAACATCTGACTCTGTATGCGTTTAGTGTAGAGAATTGGCAGCGACCCGAAGCCGAAACCAATTTTCTTATGCGCATACTTCACAAATACGTTCGAAGGGAAAAAGAAAACCTTATTCGTCAAAACATCCGCTTTGAAACGCTTGGAAACCTCGCCCACCTTCCTCCTATAATTGCTAAAGAAATCGGAGAACTCAAAGGACTTACAAAAGCGAATACCGGAATGAACCTAAACCTGGCGCTGAGCTATGGCGGACGGCAAGAGATCACTCAAGCAATGAGGAATGCGTGCGCATTGGCACAGGCTGGCCGACTGACTCCTGACATGGTTAGTGAGGCTTACGTAAATTCACTTTTAGATACACATTCCATCCCAGACCCGGACCTTGTCATACGGACAAGCGGAGAACGACGTCTTTCTAACTTTATGATGTGGCAAACTGCGTACAGCGAGTTTTATGTCACCTCTGTTTTGTGGCCCGATTTTGCGAAGCAGGACTTGCACGCCGCGCTTGTAGACTTCAATCTTCGTAAGCGACGATTTGGATTGACCGATGAGCAAATTCAAAGTTCTAATTTAACTTAAGAAAATTATTAACCAGGACATTATGAACCCTACGCTTTTGCGTACCATTACCGCATTTTTACTGCTCGTTCTCGTCGTGGCCATTTGGCGCCTCTGGGGGGTTGATGGCTTTAAGACTGTTGCCTTGCTCGCAGTCCTGATCATGCAAACAGAGTATGTGCTGCTCACATTCAAGGACTTTGCCTTTGGAACCCGGTTTTTTATTTGTTCTATTTATTTTTTGGTAACCTACGTTGTCTGCTTTCTATCTGGACATATGATTTTTTGGGAAGCCCTTACGCTTTCGGGGATTTTAGCTTCTATTTTGTTTATGGTTCGATTGAAACATCTCGCTCCCGCGGACCAGTTGAAAAAGCAGGGATTGTTTTTTCTTGGCCTGTTTTATGTAAGCCTGCTCCCAAGCCTCACGATTTTAATTTTAGATTTAGAGCACGGCCCTTGGATTTTATTTTGTGCTTTGGTTGTTATTTTTGCCAGCGATGTATTTGCATATTTTATTGGCCGCAAGTGGGGAGATAAAAAGCTATATCCCGCAATTTCCCCAAACAAAAGTTGGGCTGGGGCCTGGGGTGGATTATTCGGGGCTCTTTGCCTTGGCGTTGCACTTTTAATACTGTCTTTTAATTTGACTCCGCCGCTATTGCCAAAAAACACCATGGTCATCATTAGCTTTTTAATTTGTTGTATCTTTGGCGCAATATCTGCACAAGCAGGGGACCTCTTCGAGTCTTTAGTAAAGCGAGCCGCAGATCAAAAAGACTCTGGAAAACTGCTGCCTGGACATGGTGGTTTTTTAGACCGCTTCGACGCCCTGATGTTCGGCCTGCCCTTTTTTTATTGGTTTGCTAAGTTTATAAACTATCACACACTGTAATACGTAATTACCTAACGCATTAAACAACGAAATCCCTACCGGTCATGCGGTGAGAGATTTAAAATACACGCTGGGCCACGAAGAGAACCTTATTAACAGGCATATTCGCCGGAGACCATTTTATGGAATTAATCATAGGCTATGTTCACCAAGGACTCCAGTTTATTATACCTCTCGTAATTCTACTCGGGCTCCTTATTTTTGTTCACGAAATGGGCCATTTTTTAGTTGCGAAATATTTCGGCGTTCGTGTCGAGGTCTTCAGCCTTGGTTTTGGCAAGAAATTGTTTAAGACAAGGCGTGGCGACACTGAATATGCTATTTCCGCCATACCCTTTGGCGGATACGTAAAAATGTTTGGTGATGAGCTGGGAACTGAAATTCCTGACGAAGAAAAGGGTTTTGCTTTTAACCATAAACCCGTCGGTCAAAGAATCTGGATCGTGTTGGCGGGCCCATTAATGAATTTCTTTTTTGCCATTTTATTATTTATGATAATTGCGCTCGTTGGTGAAGACCTTGTGGGAACAACAGTTGGAGACCTTTCTCCAAATTCCCCCGCCTATTCGGCGGGCTTTCGCCCTGGGGATAGGATAAGGTCCGTCAATGGCGTCGCAGTTCAAACGTGGGAGGAGCTGACCGGCCTAATACAGTCCAACAAAAATTCCATCATCTCTTTTGACGTTCAGTCCGCCTCAGGTGAGACAAAAAAGATAGAAACCACGACCATCGCCTCTGAAAATAAAAATGTTTTAAGTGATGATTTGCTTGTTGGAGAAGTTCCTGGCTTGAACTTTACGTTCCGAGCAACAGCCGTTGGAGTTTCTGACCCCAATTCTGCCGCAGGCAAGGCGGGGATCAAGACAGGCTACCTGGTTAAGGGCGTAAATGGACGACCCGTTGAAAAATGGATCGATTTACTTCGTACAATTGAATCTGAACAAGCGAATAAGGCGGCAACCCTTTCTGTAGACTTTGTGGCAAAAGACGATGATAAGTCAGTTACAACGCTTGCAATCCCTCTAATCCGTGACGGGCGGACCGCGAAAGCGATCTTGCAGTCCGCCGGCATTGAACCGTCAGATCTTTATATTTCAAAGGTTGTGGAAAAATCGGCTGCAGAAAAATCTGGGCTTCAAGAGAACGACCGCGTTTTTTCAATCAATGGAACAGATATTGATTACTGGGAAGACCTGGTTTTAAAGGTACAAAAGTATTCCCCAGAGCAGGGCCCCCTTAAGCTTAAAGTTTTCCGCTCCGGAAAAGTAGTTGAGGTTGAAATTCGGCCAGAGATTACGACTCAACAAGATCATGCCGGGAAAGACAAAAACGTATATGCTTTGGGAATCATGACTTCAATGTCTATGGCTCCCCCACAAACAATTCTTGTCAAAACAACAAATCCTTTTAAGGCTGTCGTAGTTGGTTTTCAAAAGACAGTTCATTGGACAAAAGCAACCGTCTTAAGCTTCTTGCGCCTGATTCAAAACCGTGTCTCTGCCAAGTCCATTGGTGGCCCAATTATGATTGGCCAACTTGCAAGCAAAACATTTCAAATTGGCTTGAGCGCATTTCTTAAAATCATGGCGATCATCTCCATTAACCTCTTTGTCTTAAACCTACTTCCCATTCCCATTTTGGACGGTGGCCACCTTCTATTTTATGTAATCGAAGGATTGCGAGGAGCCCCTTTGAGTATGAAAAAGCTTGAAATCGCGCAACAGATTGGGCTTGTGCTCTTAATGGGGCTTATGGTATTCGCTCTGTTCAATGATATTACACGTTTGTTTCAGTAAAGACTATGCTGCTCGCCCTCTCCTGTAGTTCTCGGATTGGCTCAGTAACACTTGCTGAAGAGGAAAACATTTTAAAAACTCTAACATGGGAGTCCGAGCATTCTCACGCAGAGTTCGTTTCTCAAAAAATCTCAGAAATTACAAAAGACGCTGGTTTAAAAAGGCTCACCCACTTGGCTGTGGACGTTGGTCCAGGCTCCTTTACGGGAATTCGCATCGCGGTGAACACGATTAAAACTCTCTCTTATGCCCTTGAGCTGCCTGTTGCCACGGCGAGCTCATTAGAGGTCCTCGCTCATCAAGTACCCCCTGGGGACACGCCTGTTATTTGCCTGATAGATGCTTTTACCCAATCCGCTTATACGTCCCTGTTCACGAATGTCTCAGGCAAATGGCACTCGTCAGACTTGCCCCGAGTTGTTAAATCATTAGAACTAAAGAATTTATTCAAATCAAAAACACTCTGCTTAGGTGAGGGTTTTTCTAAGTATGGACCCGACATCTCTGAAGTAAAATCTCTTTTAATTTTTAAAAGCGAGTTTCTAAATGTACCAACCTCAACCGTTCTTGCTTCTCTTGCCCATGAAAAAATTAAAAATGGATTGACCATTTCATGGAAGCAGCTTGAACCATTATATATTCGCCGTTCATCTGCTGAAGAAAAATTGCTTGTCTAAACCACCTTGGTTCGTATTAAAATTGTTCCATGGAGCAAAGCCAAAATATCGAAAATTACTATGAGCTGCTAGACTTAAGTCCCGGCGCCTCTCTCCAAGAGCTTGAGGAAGCCTACAGAAAAGCGTGCTGGGTATATTCGGATCAGAACCCCAATATTGCAGAGTTTTTTTCTATCGACGAAGCCCGCGAGGTTCGGAGCTGTGTCCATGAGGCATATAAAGCAATTCTTGCTCTACAAAAGCCCATCGAAGCCGCTCCGTCGATTACAAACAAAAACTTTCAAGATAAATTGCCGCCACAGTTTTATTACAACCACATTCCAAGCCACGCGACCCAAGAAAACTTTGAAGAAGAATTAGACGCCCTTTCCAAGGAAATAGATCCCTCGCTTGAAAGAGAGCTTTTGAAACACGCTTTTTACGACGGCCTTATATTGAAGAAATTACGTTTAAAACAGAAAATTTCTCTCGGCTATATAAGCCAAAAAACCAATATTGGAGTCCACCATCTCAGCGCAATTGAGTCGAATAATTTTACTTCCCTTCCTGCCGCTGTTTTTGTTAAAAGCTACATAAAACAGTACGCAGAGGTTTTGGGTTTAGACCCAAGACCCGTAAGCGATTCTTACATTCGACTTTACAATGAATTCAAGCAAGCCCGCTAACTTAATAAAACTTACGATTCTCCCCGAACAGGTCGGCGAGCGTATAGATAAAATAATTTCCAGCCTTCCAGAAGTTTCTTCAAGAAACCGCGCCATCCAACTGATCGAGCAGGGTCTTGTAACGCTAAACTCAAAAACCGTAAAGCCCTCCGCAAAGGTTAAGGCTGGAACATTCTTTGAAGTGACAATACCTTCTGAAGTGAAAGAAACGGACCTTACACCTTTTGATTTAAATCTAGATATTTTATACGAAGACAAAGACGTTATTGTTATCAACAAGCCGGCCGGCTTAGTCGTTCATCCGTCTGCAGGACACAAAGAGAAGACCTTGGTTAATGCTCTCATTCGCCATACGCCCGATTTGTCGATGGGGTTTAATGAAGCGCGGCCTGGAATCGTACATCGCTTAGACAAGGACACCAGCGGATTGCTTGTCGTGTGCAAAAACAATGCCGCCCATGAAAAGTTAGCATTGCAATTTAAAAATCGAACCGTTCATCGTATTTATTGGGCCATCGTATTTGGGCACCCCCGCTTTCAAACCCGAAGAATTGAAAATCTATTAGGCCGAGATCCAAGAAGCCGAAAAAAGTTCTCAAGTGTAAAATCAAATGGGAAAAAAGCCATAACAAATGCAACAACCTTAAAGAGCTCTTCGTCTGGATTATCGCTCATTCAGCTCAAGCTCGATACCGGGCGAACGCACCAGATCCGCGTGCATTTGTCAGAGCTTGGACATCCCATAGTGGGGGACGTGTTGTATGGCGCAAAGAGAAGGATTGCGGGAATCCACAACCCCTCTATTCGAAAAGAAATTAGCGCCCTTAATCGCATAGGCCTTCTTGCTAAAGAGCTTGGATTTACTCACCCCTCTACGAATGAAGTCCTTTCTTTTTCAGTTTCGTGGCCCAAAGATCTCGAAGAAATCGTGAGGCTCTGTGAATTTTAATATTTATTATGGAAAAACCTCTCCGCTTGGCCACCTGCTAGAAGCAGAACATTTTTCAGTTTTCTTCGGTAACAGACAATCAAATCTTGAAACTCTAATAAAAGAGTTTTCGCAGTTCACTTTTTGTTCGCTTAAACAAGTCCATGGAAATACGATCGCGAGCTCCATGCTGCAGGAACAGCAGGCCGACGCGCACTATGGTACTCAAAAAAACTTTGCCTTGGCGATTCAGACGGCAGATTGTATGCCCGTGATGGTTTTTGACCCACGCAGTCTCACAATTGCCGGAATTCATGCTGGTTGGCGCGGAGTTGAAAACAAAATCGTCCCAAAAACACTAAAAACTATTTCCGCAAGCAAAGAGACCCTAGTATTCATTGGTCCACATATTACGAAAGATTCCTTTGCCGTCGACAAGGACGTCGCCGACCTGTTCCCAGAAAAATATGTTATCTACAATCCCCTTGATCAAAAGTATTATGTAGATTTAGAGGCCACGGTTAAGGAACAAATTTTTGCCTGCGGAATACCAAACAAGAATATAGCTTCTATTTATACAAATACGTTCGCAAACGAAGAATATTGTTCCTTTCGCCGGCAGAAACAAAAAGGCCTGCGCCAATATAGCTTTATTGCGCTAACGTAACTTTTACTCTAGCCAAACTATTCTTCCCTCTGTTTGTCTGGGGGCCTTGGGCGGATCATGATCAGGGTAACCAAGAACCAAACCACATAAAAGTTCTAATTCCGATCCTGGTGGAGTTGAAATGTTTTTAATCCCAAGGAATTTATCCACCTCTTCTTTGATTTCAAGAGGGGCTCCCATCGGGCAGGTTCCTAACCCATCAGAAACCGCCGCCAAAATCATGTTCTCCACAGCCATATACACGCTTCCAATGCTCGTGTGATAACGCTCTTCAGAGTCATTTAGAGAATAACAAAAAATAATCACAGGGGCGCCCCCAAGAGTATAAAAAAAGCGCTCCGTGAATTCATAGAGCGAGGGCTTCAAGCGCTTTTGCAAGACATCTTTTACCCCAAGCCAGCTTTTTTGCGAATACTTTAGATAATCGTCGCGCTTTTTACCCTGGACAACAAAAAATCTCCAGTTTTGCCTGTTTTTGCCTGACGGCGCATGCATACCGGCCGCAAGAACGCGATCCAAAACTGCCCTTGGAACAGGCGTGTTTTTATACTTACGAATTGACTTTCGTTTTTCTATAATTTCATAAACATTCAATTTCACGACTCCCTATTCCGATAACGCTATCAACTAAGAACGGGCTGGGCAATGAGGGAATTTTTCGTGGCTCAAATTGATACAAAAAAAGCAATCCTTTACCTTTCTGTGACTTTCTTTTTCACTGTCTCAGTTTATGTCGCCTTTAGTTCAAAATTTTCAGAGGTTTTAAAAAATTCTTTTGGTGGCGATAGAAAAGTTTTATCAAAGATTACTGGTAATATCACTGGAAACGATGATACCTACGATGTTGTGAAAGTAAAGGAAGGCCACAACATAACCGTTGAAATCTACAAGCATTTGCCCCCTTCAGATGTTAGGCTTTTAAATAAAATTGAACTTCCACACGAAAACGATGGATATTTTTTGTTTCATAATAGCTCAACGAACCTCGCTCTGACGGATATAGACGGAGATCGTCTCCCTGAGATTATTGCCCCTACGTTTGATAAAACGCTTTCCGCGCATTTGAACATATTAAAATACAGCCCAGAAAACCAAGTTTTCTTTCACTTATCATCTCCAACGTATCAAAATGACTAAAGTTTCCTAGACTTTGTACCGATCTAGCTTCTATGACAAAAAGTCAGTCCCACACTCTCCTGCTATCTACATTTCTTCTGTTTATTATGCTCGGCTTTCAAAACTGTGGGAAAATAGATCAACTTAAAGAAGAAGAGGGTACTTATCATAAAATAAATGAGCCCTCAGTTGCCTCTACTCCCGCTGAGGACCTTGAATTCAAAATTGAAAAGTCTTTGTTTGATTTTGAGGCGGAAGAAATTCAATACAAAATTTCAAGTTTTGATTATGAAACAATTTCTGAAGAATCAAATCGCTGTTACGAAAACCAAATGTCTTGTCACGAATTGCGCGGCGAAACCAAGCACGAGTGCCTAAAAGAAAAAACCAGGCAGTTTTTAAAATGTCATGGATACAGGCTTAAAGACAATGATTCCTGCATTCTTGCTTCAAAAAGTTTCATTTTAAAACCCTCTCAGCCGGCCCGAGTCGTGTCTGTCTGCTTTGACCATCCGTATTTCCAACAGAGCGCTGACCATGCCCCGCCACGAAGAGCCCTGCATATTGGCGAGTGCCAGAGTAACTCTGCTGCTGCATCATGGGGCCAAGCCTGGAAATCTTCTGGTCAGTTTTTAAATATTTATCAGATACCGTTTGTCTCCCCGGGCCCCAAGATTTTGGATCTTGCGCAAGAAACAGAAAAACTCGGGCTGACAGATGCCTGTGGCGAAATCCAGCAAGCCAACTTTTTAAAATTAAATCTTGAAATAGATGTTAAATAGTCTTTTGCTTTGTTGGATTGTTTTTCTTTTTTAAATCACGCCAGGACTTACCCCTGCGCCCACTCGGATCTATTTGATACTTCTTAACGGCGCTAAGATGCTCTTTGTACGTCTTCGAAAAATAATGGGTGCCATTGTTGTAACTTACAAAATAGAGATATTCGGACTTCGCTGGGTGAAGTGCTGCAACGATTGCCTCCCTCCCCGGGTTTGATATGGGCCCATAGGGCAACCCTGGAATTGTATATGTATTAAACCGTGTTGGGTTTGATATATCTGCTCGCTTGATATTTAAAATATCAATGCCTTGGTCGTATTTAGCTCCATAAATAATTGTTGGATCTGACTGAAGCTTCATTTTTTTATCCAGACGATTATGAAAGACTGATGAAACCAATTCTCGTTCCAAGCTCGCCCCGGACTCCTTTTCTATAATGCTGGCTAAAGTTATAAAACGGTGCCTGCTTTTCGGATCCTTTAACCTAGGGTCTCCGATCTTGTTTAATTCTGCCTTGGTCTTTGAAACCATAATTTGCAAAATTTCCTTTTCGCCAGTGAATTTCGTTAGTCTGTAAGTTTCTGGAAACAAATATCCCTCTAAACTGGGAAGACGCACTCCTACAAGCTCTTCCGCAACGGCCGGATTTCTGGCGAGATCTAGAAATAGCTTTTCATCGACAAGATTCTTTTTTGCCAAAACTTGGGCGTATTCAAACATATTAAGGCCTTCTTGAAAGGTCACGTCGTATGGAATACTTTTCCCTTTTGTAATTACATCCAAGATTTCCTTCGCTGACATACTTGAATCCACACGATACTCACCAATGCGAACTTGTGTTGTCTTCCCAACAATGCGCGCATAAAGAGAAAACGCACCAGCACTTCTAATGATGCCCTGGTTTTGCAAATCTAGGGCTACTTTTTTAAATGAGCCCGGACGTAATTCGAATATAAGTTGTGTTTTCTTATTGTCGGCAGGCTTTAGCTGGCTTGTCCAATAAACAAAATTTCCACCGACTATAAAAACAATCAATACAGCAAGTATACCTAGCTTTCTCACGTTACTCCCATGTGACACCTGGATACAGTTTTGTTGGATCAAAAGGTGTCGGATCTTCTAGGTTTGACAGGGGGACTGTTGAATAATAAACGGCAAAATGCGCTGATGGGCGGTCATTGCCTGACTTTCCCATCCCTCCGAACGGCATTTTTGAACTTGCGCCAACCGTAGTTCGATTCCAGTTTAAATTCCCAACACGTGCGTACAGATTTGCATATTCATATATAGACTTGTCTTTGCTGAATACGGCCATTACAAGCCCGAACCCCGTTTTATTGGAACTTTCAACGGCCTCCTCAATAGAGTTAATTTTATATATTCCAACATTAGGTCCAAAAAGCTCCGTCTTTTGATAAACAGATTTATCCGAAGCCTTTTCCACAAGAAAAATACTTGGCGTGACATAATGACCTGCTGGAGTCTTCTCCAGCGCTTTTCCGCGCATTAGACATTCGGCCCCTTCCCGTCGAGCAATGCCTTGAAAACGAATATAATTTTCAACTGCCCGCTCGTTAATAAGTGGGCCCATAAAAGGATTTTCCTTCCAGTGGCCTATCGTAAGTTTTTTGGCAATATTATAAAATTTATCGACAAATCTATCATAAATATTGGCGTGAACCATAAGACGACTTGTGCAGGAACATCTTTGACCAGTACTTATGAAGGATCCGATAACATTTTCATAAACGGCTTTATCAAAATCTGCATCTTCCCATACGATAGACGTATTTTTCCCGCCCATCTCAAGAGCCAACAGTTTCCAATAATCTTCTAGCGTTTCCTGTTTAATTCGAAGACCCGTTTCGTAAGACCCTGTCATCAAAATTCCGTCGATATTTTCATTTTTAACAATTTTTTTTCCAGTCTCGCCCAGACCCTGAACAAAGTTAAAAACACCTTTCGGAAACTCTGCTTTTTGAAACAGCTGCGCCATAAATTGACCAACAAGCGGCGTCCACTCTGAGGGTTTAAATACAATCGTATTTCCAGTTAAGAGCGCTGGGACAATGTGCCCGTTTGGCAAGTGCCCCGGAAAGTTAAATGGCCCAAGCACGGCCATAACTCCACGAGGTTTAAAGCGTATATACCCGTCCACGCCAGGAAGAGCGTTTGGTATGTGTTGTGTTTGAACAAGTTTTGCTGATTCGTTCAAAGTGATATCAATTTTATTAATCATCGTTTGCGCTTCATTTTGTCCTTCCCAAAGGGGTTTCCCAGAAGAGCGCGAAATAATTTCTGCAAGTTCTGCTTTGTGCTGTGAATATACTTCTTTCAGTCGAATAAGATACTGCGCTCGCTCTTCCGTTTTAAGTGCTGCCCATTTTGGAAAGGCCTCGCGAGCTGCCTGGCAAGCTCGCTCCACATGATCGAAGCTGAAGCTTGCAACCATGATTTCGTCTTTAAGATCGGCCGGGCTTACCGCTTTCCATTCGCCATCGGACTTCCGTGGCTTCACGAATTCATTGTTTATGTAATCACCAAGGTATGCCGAGTCATATTTTTGCATTTTAGCGCCTTAAAAGTTCAAAGTTGTTTGATATATTTTTTCGCCTTCTTCAACGCGAATAAGTTTTTTTGCAGTCATCGGAATCGAAAGCTCTGTTCCCTCTATTTCGCATGACGTTTGACATGCAAAAAATTCACCTTCGCGCTCAACGCCGACAAGGCTCGGGACCGTAAAATTCGATCGTTGTTTGTTTTGTACTACAAACTGTTTTGTGCTTTGGACAAGCGGAACTTGTTTCGTTTCAACCCCATAATGAGGGCCGCCATCAAACGGATCAATTTCATTTAAATAATAAAACCCGAGCTGTTCCAATATATGCTGAGCAGGGCGCGTAGCGTCCGCAACCCGTCCCAGAACCAATCTTGCAGAAGACGGAAGCACCGATGTATAAACTTCTTCTTGTGGAAAAAGACTTTTTATAAATTCTTTGTGCGTTTGGCTTAATCGATCCGCCTCATGATAGTTCAAGCCTGTGAAGCGCCTTCCAATGGCCTCCCAAAACTCACTGCGCCCCTCTGAGGTAAGCGGTGGCGACAGCTCGCACAACAAACGATTTTCGATTCTGTCTAGATTCATTCCCATATACAAAAAACGGCACAGGCTAATTTGTTTACCAATTTTATCCGGAATTCTTCGATATTCGTAATCAACCAATAGGCCGCCGATTTCTGTGGGTCCATTCGTTTCTTCGCAAAACTTGAGTACTTGATGAACAAATCCAACGCCAAGATCGCGGCTAAACTTCTCACGCTTCAAAATCTTGAAATACACATGGGGCGATTTTGGGGTGCCGTGCTTTCCTATAATTAATGAGCTCCCGACGATACGCCCACTGTCGACTTCCTCAACGACAAATAAATATTCACTTTCTGCAGCAGAAATTTGCTTCCCGAAAGATGCCAGACTGCGCTCGATTTTGTTTGTTAAAACGTCTGTGTCGCTTGGAAGATTCAACAAAGTAAATTGTGACGTGAGCGTCAACAGCCCTCGAAGATCATCCTTTCGCACACTTCTAAGTACAAATGCCATTATTTCCCCGCCACCTCTAGGATTGACTTTTCTAAAATATGCCTTGCTACTTGTATGTCATTTTCTTGCATAATCGCGGGGATTAAGAATCGCAACCTGTGTGGGCCCTTTCCACAGTTAAATACCATCAGCCCGTTTTTGAATAGAATTTTTAATAATTCCATTACCTTTTCCTTAGACCCATCCAGCGGCGTCACCGCAATCATCAATCCAAGCCCGCCTGCATCTTGCAGCAAGCCTTTGCACGTTGTTTCATTTAATTCATTCAACATTTTTACAAAACTTGTGTGAATTTTTTGAATTTTTCCGTTTTTTCCAAAATAATTTCCTTCAACAAGCTCGTCTATTATGGCCATTCCCGCCTGCAATGAAACCGTCGAAGACGCAAACGTGCCTGCAATCAAGCCTGGCTTTGGATTATATTCCGCCGTATAAAGTGTTGCTGCGGACTGGGCTGTTTTAGCAATAGTACACAAATCAAGATAGTTTCCGATGTCCAGCGTTTCGAAAGCAAACAATTCGCCCGTACGGCAAAATGTTTGCACTTCATCCGCCCAAACGGCGATACCCTTTTCTTTACAAAATTCTAACATGGGGATGAAAAATTCTCTTGGCGCGTAATAATATCCTCCCTCCCCCAGCATTGGTTCAAACGCAAAAGCTGCAATATTTTTTTCGTTTTTTGCAACGTGTTCTTTAAGTTTTGTAAAGCTTGTTTCTTTGCTCCGTGGGTCTTTGGCATCGTAATAAGGGATTCGCAATACTTCATTATACTCAGGCAGTCCCTGCTTATATTCGGGATTATCTGTAATTTCCGCCATCATCGTTGATCTTCCGGCGAACGCATTTTTCATAGAAATTATCATTCGCGCAGGGGTCGTCTTTTGGCGTGCCAATTTCAACGCATTTTCATTTGCAATGGTTCCACACGTCGAAAGCCACGCGTGCTTTAATTTTGACTTTTTCCCCGCAAGGGTGACGAGCTTTTCGCCCATCTTCAAATAATCTTGATTTATCTGTAAATGCCCCTGCATCACTATGTCACTCATGGCGCCAGAGAGGCACGCCCTGACAAGGCGAGGATGCCCATGCCCCATGATATGAATTCCAATTCCATTGATAAGATCTAGCTTCACACTTCCGTCTTCCAGTTCTACATACGGCCCTTGTCCCGCTCCTGAACCAATGTAGGGATAAAACAAAGGTCTGCCGCGAAACCTCTCAACACGCTTGAGTAAATCTTCATATTCCATTTTATATTCTGGGGATGCTTCTCGGGGGCCTGTAATTTTTTGATTGTGTGCGGTTATGGTTTGTGCAACTTCATCTAAAAGTTTTTGCACTTTTGCGTCGGACTTGATTTTTTGTCCTGTGCGATCGTGAGTCATAGCCTTCCTTTGTAAGTAAAAAAATTAAACGGTTGAACTCTTTAATAATGCTCTTAAAATACCAAAATGATGAGGCCTGTATTGAAAATAATATTTTTGTTTTTTGTAACAAACCTCATTGGTATTTCTACGTTTGCCCAGCCCCTAACCGAACAGCTAGATCCAGCCTTTAAAGCCTTCCAAGGCGGCCAATTCGAGCTGGCGAAAGAGCTGTTCTTAAAGTTGCTTGAGACAAACAACAACAATAGTTTTATCCTATATAACCTTGGTCTGGCAGAATATAAGCTTGGCAACATAGGTCGAGCCCTTGGGCTTTGGAGCAGGGCGTTGAATATCGATCCGGAGCTTAAAGAAGCCCGTACAGCAGTTGAATACGCAAAGGAAAAACTCAGTCCTCGGCCTGAAGAACCAGACCTGGATACTGTTTTTGATATAATGCAATATAAAATATTGCCCTACACATCAATACACCTCGTCTTTTTTTTCTGTTTAATCACACTTTTTTTATTCTGGCGCGGCCTTTTTAGCAGCCTTGTTGCTCGCAGACAGGCCGCCGCTGAAAAGGTGACGCCTCCTCCAATAAGCAATTTTGTTTTCGTTTGGGCCGCGCTTTTCTTACTTTCAACCACGTATGGTGCATTTAAAGCTTACGATGACAGCTTGAGCAAAGGCATTGTGGTTACTCAAAAAGCAGAAGCAAAAAC
>CAUJEF010000094.1 GCA_963169515.1 Bdellovibrionota bacterium | reverse complement strand
TTTTATTTTTTTTCAATTCCGCCAGCTCACAGTTCTGGAATAAAAGCATAATTCCACTCAGCATAAGAAGCGACAGAAGTGTGTATCTCATGATTTTTACTTTGTTTATAATAAAAGCCATACATAAGTCTTATCGGCCTGAACCGTATAAACTTGAGACGATTTATATTGATTTTTAGATACAATTAAGAGGCTTTTTGGCCACTATCTGGCTTATAAATATAGCCCTGCCCGTAGATGCTTTCGATAATTGTCTCAAGCAAAGGAAGTGACTTTTTGAGCTTAGAAATCTGCGCATCGATCGAACGAAATGTGATTTTTCCGTCAGAACCCCAAACATTGTTTTTCAACCATTCCCGAGTTAAAAGACGATTTGGGTATTTATGGAAAGCAGAAAGTAATTTCACCTGCACCGGCTTTACTTTTTCCTTTTTTCCGCCTTGCTCGACCTCAAATGTGTGGGGATTCACTGTGTATGGACCAAGCTGAATTTCGCCCTGTGGAGCAAATCCTTGCAGTCGTCTTTTAAGCGAATACACAGACCAATACACGTCGTCTAGTTCAGAATCGTACCTCAAAATCAGATCCGCACCCACCGTATAAAGCTCGTTGAATTGGCTTTCATCTGCCGTCAGACAAATAATTCCTGCATCAAACAAATCTCGGTGGCTGCGGATTTCTTTTATCAAGGTTTTGAAGTGATTTATGGATTCAACTGCGACAAGAAAAATGCGCGGGCGAATTCTCTCTGCATGCGAGAGTGCATCTGACGGCGCAACCAAATGCACATCACATAGATCAAGCAAGTATTGGAGCAAAATCTTACCGTGCTGAAGATCTGAATCGGCAACAACAACTTTCATGCCTTAGAATTCGACACATTTTAATGAGTTCTGAAGGCGACCTTTGTCCGACCACCGGACGGCTGGTGCCTGGCACCTAGAACGGTATACAGAGGTAGCGGACGCGGTAGGTTTCCCCAGGGGATAATGCTGGGCTGACAGAAAAGGAACGCCCTGTTACATTTGAAATTATCCTGGGTGATCCTGCCGTAGCGGGAACGTACAGTTCAACAGTGTTGCCTTTGGGTACGCAAGCTAAGTTTTTAATTGTGTCTCGAACACCATCATCAATGTCCCTACTAATGGCTTGTAAGTGCGGGGTGAAGCTGGATGCACAAATGGAAAATGTGCCACCACCTGTAAGCGAGGCCAATTTTTCGTAAATCGTACCTGGAAAAGTCGCGTCATTATACGAATTGTTCGCTTGGGCGGCCGCGCAGAATTGGTCATTTGATGGGACGATGATTGAATAGGCAGTAAGTGATTTTCCTTTTTGGTTTGCAAGAGCAACCAAATCTTCTGCGAAATCTTGTCCGTCTACCAATGGAAGGTTGGGATACTTGCCACCGTTACTACGCTCGTTCTCGTCGGAAATAATGACCACTTTCAAGGGCACGCCACTTCTCATAAAACCGTTTTGATTTTGATTCAGAGCAATCACGGCAGAATAAATTCCACGCTCGTCACCGTTCAAATCGCATTCCCAAGGGCGACCTTGCTGATAATACCATACGCAGTCTTGAGTTTCTTTTCGTTGAATTGTGCTTCTAAATAAAGAGTCGTAGCCAGAAACATTTTTATTCAACACGTATGTTACGGTCTGACCGCTAGAATCTTTAAATGGCAGAAGCTTTCCGCCCATATATTCTTTAGATCCCACTCGTGTGTCCGTTGTTGAAATTGCGATTTGCCAATCCAGACCGTTGATGGAACTCATAAAGTCATTGAATCGGGCCGCCATTTGACTTTGGTCATCCATCATGGACTTGGAGTTATCCACTATAAACAAAATATCCACACGCGTGTCTGGATAAGGCACCGTTTCTGTATAATCAAAAGTTAATTCATTGCTGGATGGATCAACCGAACACGCCCGCTCGTCACCAAGGCAAATGTCTTTGTTGCTTTTCTTAAAGCGCACATCCGAACATGAGATCGCCACAAAAACCATAGAAACTGACAAATAAATTCTTAGCAAAGTGCGCACGGTACTCTCCTGTGATCAGGCTCCATACTTCCAATACCTGTGCCATTTCTATGATGCCCAAGCATTTAATTTTATTATTGATTTTCAATCCCACTAAAACCGTATAGTCAAAGAAGTGGCTAATAGAATGACGCTATAAAAAAAATTAAATCAATTTTTGTAAGTATTTTTGAATAGTTACGCTGAATAAACCATGGCCGACACAAATCCGTACCCAGCGCAAAAAACGGCACAAATTAGTCAACGCATACCAAAAAATTAGCTCCAGTAAATCTGTGGTGATGACAATTGAAAACGTCCTGATTATAAGCGTTTAAAAGCATAGTGGGCCCATTAATTGAATCGCTACAGGCGATAGGGAGTAATCGATGAAGCAATCATTTTTTTATGGATTAGTTTTAACGTCAATTATGAGTTTGTCGTTGATTGGATGTACTAAAAAGAATGCAGGCACAACCGGGGCAGAAACCCAATCCTCAGACGATTCAATTCTTGTTGGGGAAGTCGGTTCTCTAACGGGACCAGAGGCGACCTTCGGTATTTCTACAAATAAAGGGATCAAACTTGCATTTAAAGAAATCAATGATGCTGGCGGTATCAATGGAAAAAAGTTGGAGCTCATCACACTCGACGATCAAGGCAAACCTGAAGAGGCCGCAACCGCAGTCACCAAACTTATAACGCAGAATAAAGTTTCTGCGATCCTGGGAGAGGTTGCCAGCGGGCGCAGCCTGGCAATGGCCCCAATCTCTCAACAAAACAAAGTTCCAATGATTACACCGTCATCCACAAATCCGAAAGTAACCGCCGTAGGTGACTATATTTTCCGCGTTTGTTTTATTGATCCATTCCAAGGAACAGTCATGGCAAAATTCGCACACGACACACTGAAGGCAAAAAAAGTTGCCGTTCTCCGTGACGTAAAAAATGACTACAGCGTGGGTCTGGCAGATTTTTTCATTGAAACTTACAAAAAACTAGGCGGCGAAATCATCCTCGACAAAAGCTATTCTGCTGGCGACATTGATTTCAAATCTCAACTGACTGCGATTCGTGCAAAACATCCTGATGCGATTTTTGTACCTGGATATTATACAGATGTGGGTTTGATTGCCCGTCAAGCCCGCGAACTTGGAATCAAAGCTCCGCTTTTGGGTGGTGACGGATGGGATTCTCCAAAATTGCAAGAAATTGGTGGCAAAGCTGTTAACGGCTCTTACTTTTCAAACCACTACTCTGCCGAAGATAAATCCCCACACGTCCAGTCTTTCATTGCTCGCTTCAAAGCGATGAATAACGAAATTCCGGATGGCTTAGCCGCAATGGGGTACGATGCCGCAATGGTTTTAGCTGCGTCTATGAAAAGCGCAAAATCTCTTAGTGGGCCAGACATAAAAGAAGCCATCGCTGCTGTTCGAAATTATCAGGGCGTGACTGGGAATATCAGCATCGATGCAGACAGAAACGCAATTAAATCTGCGGTCGTTTTAAAAGTTGAAAACGGAGCATTTAAATATCAAACGACGATTAATCCCTAATGGTTGAGTTCTTCCAGTACGTCATCAACGGAATCAGTCTTGGTAGCATATATGCGCTGATCGCTATTGGCTATACGATGGTGTTTGGCGTACTGCAATTGATTAATTTCGCCCATGGCGACGTTTATATGCTGGGGGCATTTGTCGGCTACTATAGCGCCAAATGGTTTCATTTTACTGATAAACCGTCGCTTACAAATTTAATCCTGGTACTGATCTTCGCCATGGTGATGTGTGCGAGTGTGGGATATATTATTGAACGATTCGCATATAGACCACTGAGAAAAGCACCGCGAATCAACTTGTTAATTACAGCGGTGGGTGTTTCGCTTCTTTTAGAGTTTTCGGGGCAGCTTATTTTTGGATCAGACCCAAAGTTTTTTCCAGAGCTTTACATTCCTCAGACAGACCTTTCTATTGGAGAAATTAAGATTAACCCACTTCAGGTTATCGTGCTTATTATCTCTCTTATTCTGATGGGATTTCTGCAATATATTGTTTTTCGAACGCGTGTTGGTCGTGCGATGAGAGCTGTGAGCTTTAATCACGACCTTGCCTCTCTGATGGGAATACCAACAAACAAAGTTATTTCGCTTACATTCATGCTGGGATCAGCACTTGCTGGTGCTGGCGGTGTGCTCGTCGGAATCATCTATCCTCGCATTGAGCCTATGATGGGCGTTATGCCAGGATTAAAAGCATTCGTTGCTGCGGTACTGGGTGGAATCGGAAACATCGCTGGTGCCGTCGTTGGCGCGCTTACGTTGGGAATGGCAGAAACATTCCTAGTCGGATATTGGGCATCGACATACAGAGACGCTTTGGCATTTGCCCTGTTAATTTTCATTCTACTCGTGAAACCTACCGGTCTTTTTGGAACC
Organism: Bdellovibrionota bacterium; assembly: GCA_963169515.1. GTDB lineage: Bacteria > Bdellovibrionota > Bdellovibrionia > Bdellovibrionales > JAEYZS01 > CAUJEF01. The sequence continues at coordinate 25,084 of CAUJEF010000094.1, read as the reverse complement.
AATAGGACTGAAAAAGTATGAGTGGACCGATCCAGATTTCTAACAGACTTGGAAAGTTTCACTCTAATTGGATCTGGCTTGTCACAGGCATTTTTATTTGGCTTATTAGCATTTTCCTAACGGACCAGATTAATCCCTACTATCTCAACATCATTTTATATTCCGGAATTAATATTATATTGGCCGTTAGCCTGAATCTCGTAAATGGGTTCACGGGACAGTTCTCAATGGGGCATGCGGGGTTTATGTCGGTTGGTGCCTATGCATCAGCTTTTATCACGACTTACTTTCAAGCCCATCACGTAGACTTGTTTTCAAACCCGCTCATTGGACAGTCTATTTTTGTTGGATCGTTAATCTTGGGTGGATTGGTTTCGTGTGCTGCCGGCTATCTGGTGGGTCTTCCTTCACTAAGACTGAAAGGTGACTATCTGGCAATCGTGACCCTTGGTTTTGGCGAAATTATCCGTGTTATATTTTTAAATGTCGACGCCGTTGGCGGATCACGTGGAATGCCGGGCATTCCACCGCTTTCTAATTTCGGCTGGATCTTTTCGTTCGTCGTGCTCACAGTCTTTGTTGTTGAGCGGCTTATCAAATCACCACAGGGCAGATCGTTCCTAAGTGTTCGCGAGGATGAAATTGCAGCCGAGGCCATGGGCGTGAATATCACGGGCGCCAAAGTACGCGCTTTCGTCATCGGAGCTTTCTTTGCCGGTGTGGCGGGCGGCCTTTTTGCGCACCAGTTGCAGTTTATCAACCCCGTGACGTTTGACTTCAATCGCTCTTTTGAGATTATTATCATGGTAGTGTTAGGCGGCATGGGCAGCATCTCTGGATCTATTGTCGCAGCGGTCTTTTTAACAACTCTTCGTGAAGCGCTCCGCCCCTTACAAGAAATTACCCAGGTGGATCTTCGCATGATTATTTACTCATTTTTGCTAATTGTATTGATGCTCACACGACCAAACGGGCTGTTTGGAACTAAAGAAATTTTTGACTTTTTACCCGGGAAGAAAAAGTGAACGTATTATGTGTCAAGAAAATGGGAATTCAATTTGGCGGCCTGAAAGCTGTAACAGATTTTTGTCTCGACCTTCCTGAAGGTGTGATCTATGGGTTGATCGGCCCCAATGGCGCTGGCAAAACAACCATCTTTAATATGCTAACAGGTGTATACAAACCCACCACCGGAGCAATCGAGGCCTTTGGCAATTTAGTAACCGGCCTTGCCCCTTGTAAGATCACCCATTATGGAATGGCCCGAACATTTCAAAACATTCGTTTGTTTAAAGACCTTACAGTTTTAGATAATTTAAAAGTTGCAATTGACCAGGACCCCAATTTTCCGCGTGTCTCGATATTCCATTCCATTTTTAAGACTGCAAAGTTTATTGAAAATGAAAATGAAAAAAACAGGCGCGGATACGAACTGTTAAAAATTTTTGGCTTGGAAGACAAGCAACAAAACCTAGCAAGAAATCTCCCCTATGGGGCCCAGCGCCGATTGGAAATTGCCCGGGCAATGGCAACAGGAGCAAAAATTCTTTTGTTGGATGAACCCGCCGCTGGCATGAATACCAAGGAAACCGTAGATCTGATGAGCACCATTCGTATGGTGAAATCCAAGCTGGGAATTACAACTTTGCTAATTGAGCATGATATGAAGCTTGTTATGGGAATTTGTGAGCGCATTACTGTGCTCGATTACGGGGTCACAATCGCCGAAGGCACACCAAGCGAGATCCAACAAAACCCACGGGTTATCGAAGCCTACCTGGGGAAAAGCGCAACAACACATTAGGAATTATGCATGTTAAAGGTTGAAAATGTTTCTGTAAATTATGGCGCAATCCAAGCACTGCAAAATGTGAGCTTTGACGTTGCCAAAGGGGAAATTGTCACCCTCATCGGCGCCAATGGCGCCGGCAAAACAACCATCTTGCGAACGATTTCCGGCTTGAACACGCCAATAGCGGGAAAAATTCTTTTCAAAGACCGATCGATTGTAAACATCCCCGCCGATAAAATCGTTCAAAGGGGTATCTGCCAGGCCCCGGAAGGACGCGGAATATTTCTTAATCTCACCGTTGAAGAAAACTTGGACCTCGGCGCCTGGTCCGTCAAAGACAAATCGACCTTTAACGACGATATTGAACACGTCTTTTCACTATTTCCCAGGCTTAAAGAACGGCGATCACAAAATGCAGGAACTTTATCCGGCGGCGAACAGCAAATGCTGGCAATCGGACGCGCACTGATGGGCCACCCGGAGCTGTTACTCCTTGATGAGCCATCGCTAGGATTAGCCCCACAGATCATCGAGAAAATTTTTGAAATCATTGTGAAAATCAATAAAGATGGCAAAACCGTTCTGCTTGTCGAACAAAATGCTCTGCAGGCGTTAGAAATCGCTCACAAAGGGATCGTGCTTGAGGTCGGACGGGTTGCCTTGAAAGGTTCTGCAAAGGAACTCATGGCTTCAGACGACGTTCGCAAAGCCTATTTAGGGGAATAACAGGGGGGAAAGCAATGGGACGTATTTTTGGCCTGACTATTTTCTTGTTCGGCCTTGTGATCGTTGTCTTTCTGTACAGGGAGCTTGCTCCATTTTGGTCAAAAGATAAGAACGGAATGATTTATTATTTGTGGAAACAAGATATTGAAAAGCTTTTGCTCTATCAGAAAATTCCAAAGGAATGGCAAAACATTAAAACCATTGAATACATTCCCCTGAGCGATAGCGCTAAAACACTTTTAGAAAAAGTTAAAGCGCCAATACGTACCCATACCGATGGGGAATATACACTACAAATCGGCGTCGACGACTGGCAAGACAAAGAGTATTTAAATCTTTTGGTTCAATATCACTTGATTGATAGCAAGACCGGAAACACGGTATGGGAACTGGATCGAAATTTAAAAGTTAAAGCAGAAACTGCTTTGCAAAATACGTCAGTATCTGGGACGCCCCAGCCCGACGTATCGCCGTCAGCATCTCCAAAACCGCAAGCTCCTCGTCAATCCAACCCTTCGCGGAAGAGGCCTTCACCATCGCGTACTCACCGCTAACATTATAAGCTGCGATTGGGACCGAAAACGTATTTTTCAGCTGTGATATCACATCAAGATACGCCAAAGCGGGCTTTACCATAATCATGTCCGCGCCTTCTGCAATATCCAGTTCGGCTTCAACCAAGGCCTCTTTTTGATTTCGAAAATCCATTTGATACGTTTTCTTGTTTCCAAATTTAGGTGCAGAATCCAAAGCTTCGCGGAAGGGTCCATAAAAACTGGATGCGTATTTGGCAGTGTATGCCATAATAGAAACGTCTGAATATCCATTTTCGTCAAGTGCCTGGCGCAGAAAACCGACGCGTCCATCCATCATATCAGACGGGCCGATGATATCAGCGCCTGCCTCTGCCTGCGCCAATGCCATATGTCCCAAGATCGGCAATGTTTCGTCGTTTAAAATTTTTCCGTTTTTGTAAACTCCGTCATGCCCATGGGAACTATAAGGGTCCATCGCAACGTCAGTCATTATGACAGATTCCGGGAATTTTTGTTTAATTTCACGGATCGCTTTTAGATAGAAAAAACTTTTATCGTAAGAAACTTTCGCAAACGGATCTTTCAAAGACTCCTCAACAACCGGGAATAAGGCAAAGCTTTTCAGCCCCAATTCCATGCACAATTCAATTTCACGATAAACTTCGTCCGGACTTTTTCGAAAGATTCCAGGCATGGATGAAATTTCAATGTTCTTTTCGGTGCCGTCCAAAATAAATAAAGGAAAAATCAAATTCTTTGCAGAAACCTCTGTCTCTGCAACCATGTCCCGGATGACTTCCGACTTTCTGTTTCTTCGCGGGCGTCTGTTCATTATCCCAACCCTGGCATTTTTAAATGATTCATAAATTCAGTACGTGTTCGCGCATCGTCTCGGAAACCGCCACGCAGGTCCGATGTCAGCGTTGTGCTGTTCACATCTTCGACCCCACGACTGATTACGCAATAGTGTTTCGCGTCTATAATGACTGCAACATCTTTTGTTTCTAAGACATATTCCAAACAGTCTGCGATTTGTTTTGTAAGGCGTTCTTGAACCTGTGGCCGACGACAAAAGTATTTTACGATGCGGTTAATTTTAGATAACCCAACAACCCTTTTATTAGGAATGTATGCCACATGGGCACGGCCGCAAATTGTTGAAAAATGATGTTCACAGACAGATACGACGCTGATGTCTTTTACGACGATCATTTCATCGTATTCCATTTCATTTTCGATTACGGTGACCTTAGGAAAGTTTTCTGTTTTGAGGCCACTGAAAATTTCGTTCACATACATTTTAGCCATGTGTTCAGGAGTCTTGCTGATACTGTCATTATTCAAATCCATTCCAAGAGTTGTTAAAATGCCTTCGAAGTGTTCTTTAATTTTCTTGATTTTTTCTTCATCTGTTTTGCCATTGTTTTGATGTGGGGAGGGCCTAACACGGGCTAAAATCTCGTTCGGACTGAATATGATTTCTTTTTCCAAGTCTGTCATTCGGAGCTCCCTCATTTTTTAAGTTCCTGAAGTCACGTGACCTTTTACTACCTTTCTGGTACTGTGGGCAATGAATTTCAAGGAGATCCGGTGATCGAAAACCTGACCGAAAAGACAATGAAAATAGGACCTTACGAATTAAAGTCGGTGCCAACCGGTGAATTTGGATTGGACGGTGGAGCCATGTTTGGAACCGTACCAAAAGTGTTATGGGAAAAGACAAATCCCACGAATGAACAAAACCAAATCAAAATGGAAGCTCGTGCGCTGCTGCTTAAAAGCAAAGATCGCATTGTCTTAATCGACACAGGTAATGGCGGGGATTTCATTGAAAAATATGGTGAAAAATTGGGAACAAATTTTAATAAAATGTATGGGGTCCACGACAACCGCTTAATTGATTCATTAAAAAAATATGGGGTTAAGCCAGAGGACGTTACGGACGTGGTGCTTACCCACCTGCATTTTGATCATGCAGGCGGCGCGACCTGCGTTCGCGATGGAAAAATTGTTCCTACCTTTCAAAACGCAAAATACTACGTTCAAAAAGAGAATTTGAAAACAGCACAGGAACCAAATATCAGAGAGCGTGCAAGCTATTTGCCATCAAATTTTCAACCCCTGCTGGATGCGGGGGTTTTGACCCTTCTTAACGGTCCAACTGAAAATGTAGTACCATTTGTTTCTACAGTATTAAGTTTTGGACACACGAAAGCGCATCAGATGGTCAAGATTTCAGATGGCAAAACGACTGTTGTTTATTGTGGTGACGTAATCCCTACGAGCACTCACGTGCGGCTTGCCTGGATAATGGGGTATGATCTGGAACCTCTCACCATCATAGAGGAAAAGCGCGCCTTACTGACTGAAGCTGCTCAAAATAAATGGTACTTGTACTTTGAGCATGATCCGTATTGCGATATGGCCACAGTATCCCCCAATAAGGACGATTTTAAAGTTGAGCAGAGATATCAATTAAGGTAATTTAAGCTACATCAACACACGGTCCCGTAGCTCAGCTGGATAGAGCAACGCCCTTCTAAGGCGTAGGTCGTACGTTCGAATCGTACCGGGATCGCCAATTGTCAAGGGTTCGCCTATGCAAAAGCAAAGCAAAAGAAAAAGTCCTACCTAGAGCTTCGGTTTAGAAATAATTATTTTCCGACGAGTTTTGTGCGGAAATATGCGAAAAGTTTCCTGCAAAAAGGAAAGGAACTCCAAAAAAGTTAGTTTTTTGGGCCATTTTTTAAAGAGACGATTTGATCCCATACATTAAAGATATCGGCGTATTGTTTAACTTTTTCAATATCTATTGTCTCAACATTACTTAAAATATTGGAAATATCAGCTTTTTCCTGAAGTTCTCGCGTTGGTTCATTGACCATAGCCTGAATCTTCAAACCAATTAAATCCTCAGGAAGAACTACCTTAAACGTATTGCTGGGGTCGTTCTGAGCATTCTTCAGCATTTCACGAGTCAGCGGTCGATTCGCATATAGGATGTCGACATTGACAACGCCCGATAGCTGTAACACTTCATTAGATTCAAAAAAAATATCAAAACTATGCCTCTTTAATATCCGTTTAACATCATCTTTGCAGTTTCCGTCGACCAAAAAATCAATGTCATAGGTTGCTCTTGCATTTACATAAACAGATAATGCCCACCCGCCAATCAATGCATATCCAATTTTTTCCGAATTAAAAAAGTCGACGATTTCTCTAAAACTTTTAACAAGATTCATAGAATCCATTTTAGACCTACAAATTTATCCGTTCAACTACAATAATAGGGGGGAGAATGCGATCACCTAAAGTGGCGCCCCGAAGTCACATGGGTTCGATATTCGGACATTTTTACTAAGAAAAGGAACCTGGAACCTTTGCGAATTCTCCGACCAGAGAAAGCACAAGTGATTGGTCCTTCGGCAGTTTCTCTGCATTTCTAAAACAAGCGAAAACTAAATCTTCATACGAAACGACTACACCTTTACGCTCAAGCATAAGAGCTGCGTATCGAACCGCTCGATCGACCAATTTGTTATTACTCGCACGCACCCAGGTCATCAGGTTGGATTCGTATCGTCCAAGCCGACCCATGACGAGCGTCGATAGATTATTCAGGCAGATTTTCAAAATTAAATGTGCTGACAGGAAATTCAGATCCTTCAAATAAAGAGAGTGCGTAACACCTTTCAACTGAAATAAAAACGAATTCGTTTTCGCTTCGAACTGAATCTTAAAGTGCGCGTGTGCCGCTTTTAGATATTTTAATCTTAGCTGCTCGATCTTTCTACTGAAATCAAAACCGACCAATCTGTCATAGTTTGTTTCGTCCGTTACTTCGCGCCAGTGAAAGGTGCGCGGTTTACGCCCCAGAAGTTTTTCCCAGGCAGATGCACTATCCGGCTCACGCGAAAACAAAAGATACGAAAGAGAGGGATTTTTGATTTTATCGTTTTGGTTTTCAAATGGGTAAAGACTAAACGTCGGCGATCGTTCCGTCGTATCGGTCAATATGCTGATTCCCAGATCTCCATCGGCTTCGTAAAATAGATATTCATTGTTGCTATAGAGTTCCGATTCGGTCTCTATAAAAGGTTTTAGGAAATCAAAATTATTTTTCTCTAAGAAGTCGATCACGCGTTGCAACTCATTTTTCAGATCGGCGAAGTGCGCATCATAAAACCACAGGCAGAGCCCCACTGCGTACATCAGAATTGTCGTAGCCTGCATACGTGTAGACCCCGTTAATGCCATAGGGCCAACGGTGAGATTTATTTTTCGAATCAGCGGATCCTCGATAATCCTTTTTGAACGTTCTGCAGTTCTGGACAAAATATCATCCGGGTTGCAGTACAGAAAATACGGTGCACGCTCGCTGATCCTGCTTGCGGCCACTGTCGCGCCGATGACAAACGGGGTCTCGCCCCCCTCTGAACACGAAACAAGCAAGTCATTTTTATCAAAACCAAGATCCTTCAGTTGCCGCTCCCCATATTCTGGGAAATCTTCGAACTTTTCTATGGATTGAATGAGCGCCACATCCCCACCCGCCATAAAGCTAACAATCCGATCTGAAAAAACATCTCGATGCTGGTATCGCCAAATCGTTTCGAGCGCGAGCGATAACCTTCCGGTTGCCCCGCAACCGCACAGAAAAACACGGCCCCCACTTGTAAGCGTCTGCCTTATGTCTTTCTTCAAAGATTCTAATTTGGGCAAATAATTTTGCAGCTGCTTAAAGGCGTCTAAATCAATACTTTGGATATTTTGAATCGCTACGTTTAAGTTAAATTTAGCATCCTCGGATAGATTTATCGTTTTCAGATGGGGCATTTCAGTTGGCAATTCGCCCAATCGAAATTGAGAGCTAACCTTCAAGAATTCTAATGCAAGCGTATGCGCCCTTTGCTCTAATGCCATTACCGTAAAGTCTATTCTCTGGGCGGATCGTTGGCTCTCCTCAATGCGCTGCAGTTTCGAGCATAGAGGATCACCATTCATCAATATCTTAAATACTGTGTCGCCCCCCAGCCTACCAGAACCGCTAGAACGTCGCCAATAGCATTTTGTAATGTATCTGATGTACCATGTGGAAACATCCATGGCATATTGGCCTTAATCGGGTTTTCAATCAGCTCCCAGCCAATGGCAAGCAAACCCACTAAAATAAAATCAAACCCCAAAAAAGAATACACACACCCGATCGCCAAATGAGCGAAAGTAAACCGGTCTAGCATCGGATAATTTATCTCACCTGGCTTTGCCGGTCTTGGTTTACGAAGTTTCATTTCACAACGGTCCCACCACAACACACGTTTTCATCCGCAACCTGCGAACTGAACCAGTTGGCTATTTCCGGGACAACTCCTATTCGGCGGCATTCCTCAGAAACGACCTGATTGACCCACTTAAAAATATTCATGTAAATATCCGAAGACTTAATTCCCTCTCGCTCTAATATTGCAGGTACAAACCTACCAAGATGAGAATCCATAAATTTTTTCATTCCATCATTAACAATTTCAAACCCATTTTGATCATCAATTTCTTTAAGGTACAGTAGTTTCATCAGAAGGAGGCTATAAAATTCCAACTCAACCGATATATGGTCTACCATGTCGCGATCACCATCTTGATTCATTTCGAAACCAAAAGCTCTATAAAATCCAGAAATATCGGACAATTCATTAGCCTTAAACATAGCACGCTCTCGCCCGTACTCTGTTTCGTAAAGCGGATTAAGCGACTTTGATTGATCGAAAATACAAATATAATCGGATCGCAAATCATCTATTTGCGTAGGATCTGCAACCATTCCCCTGAGTTGTTCGCTCAATTTTTGCGGAAGACAAATAGACTCATCCTCTAGTAATTCAGATAAAGATTTTTGAAAGTCAGAATCAGGATAGCCCGTCAAAACTGATGCAAGCACAAACGGACCAGGCGTTGTTTGAACAATTAAATTTTTCATATTATTTCTCCAAAATATTAAGCGGCGTCCAGATCATCGTTAAAGATTTAATTGCGCCAATTTCTTTCTTACCCCCCTGCCACACGGCAAATGCAACATGACTTTTTCCTCCTACAGCAAGTTTAGACCCATTTTTGTAGTAAAGGGGCCTCGCAATAAATACGGTCCATTCGCCATTTTTCCACTCACCAAATCCTTGAGCTTGGCAGGACTCTGAAACTGCAGAAGAACCAAAACCCTCAGCAAAAATCTCATCAACTCCTGACTTAGGGAAGGATTGCGGATTCCCCGCAGCAGTTCCTCCGACAAATGAATCCTTCTGCTCCCTGGAGGCTTCTTTAAAGTTTCCCTTCTCTTTAAAGTCCATTGGATACATATCTATGGTCATGTTCGGATAAATTTGATCAATTGTTTTTTTCCCTTTTTTCGCATCCACCTGATATTGATACTTCCAATGAAATAAATGAACAGGATCATCTTTTCCACCCATCATAATCATCGGCGGCATCTCGTTATTCTTAATTGGAAATTGCAAAGCAACCGCATCCGAAAATGTAGCTAATTTCTCTGCCTCACTGACTTCGCTATCTTTCCATTTGAGTCTAAAAACGATCCATTTTCCATCATGAACGGCGGAAACATTTATTGAAGATGTTTCGGTATTCTTAGGTTTGGGTACAACCATGGGCTGCCCCATAAGGCTAATTGCTTGATCTGCATTAGCCTTTTTCCAAATAGAATCGCTTTTGTAATCTATTGATATATCCCCCAAAACCTTTTTCACTTCAATTTCTGCCCAACAGTTGGCACTGACCACTAACAATAATAAAATTAAATATTTTGATTTCATAAAAACCTCAGGGAGTGTTATTTCTTGACGTACCAATTTTTTCATCAAAGGCAGGACGTACGTACCTTTGTTCGATGATAGGAACGTGAACAATCTCATCTCCCTTTTCATCGTAACCGTATGCAACACCGTTTTTAACATCGAAATTATGGATAATTCGGTCTGTGCTGCCCATAAGAACAAGTAAACCTTGGGCAACTGGATCATCTTTTAGTTTTCTATATGCTTCAATTGCGTTGTCAACATTCGGTCCAAACATTTGAGCCAAATATTCTCTGTCTGCGTGTATAGGAGGGATATAGTAGATATTGGGTTCAAGACCCAATTGTGGGTAATATGGCAAAGCCAATCCAGTTTTGTGAACCAGATAGTCTACTGGATTATTGTTTCGAACCTTCCACGGGGGATTTATAAAACCCATTATTCTAATTTTACCAATACAATTTGTTACACATCGAGGTTGATAACCTTGCTCTACAAACGGATAACAACCGATACATTTCTCACTAATTCGTGTGTGGGCATTGTACATCGACTTTTTGTAAGGACATGCTTTCACACATTCGCCATACCCCTTACATCGGGACTGATCAATAAGCACAACGCCATCCTCTTGTCGTTTGTAAATAGCCTTCCTTGGGCATGCCGCCAAACAGGCGGGATACGTGCAATGCGCGCAGGTTCGCGGTAAATAAAAAAACCATTTATCATGCTGAAAAGATATATAATCACCCCTATTAACCTGGCCAGAACAATCATCTTCACCATGGTTTGGATACATCCAATCTTCATCTTCAGGAGAAAAATGGGCCGCTGTCTCATGGATTTCAGCTGCTTCAAAGATAGTTTTTCCATAGTAAGGCATTTTCTTTTCCCATTCTTGGTGCCCAAGCTTTTCCAAAACTTTTACGTCCCACGCTAGAGGATATGAACCGTATGGTTTGGTCTCAACATTATTCCAGAACATGTACTCTTGACCCTTGCCACTAGTCCAAGTCGTTTTACAAGCTAGCGTACAAGTCTGACACGCAATACACTTGTTTAAATCAAACACGATAGCCCACTGCTTTTTAGGCCTGCTCTCACTGTATGGGTACTCCATCTCTCTGTTAATCTGCCAATTCTTTACTTTTGCCATAATTTCTCCGATGCTTTCGATCTAAAACTTTTTCTTTTTCATGAAGCCACCTTTTAGATATTGCTTCATTGCTTTATTCTCATAAGTTGGTCTAAAACCCAGCTGTGCCGGCCTAAACTTACCCTTGCCGCCTATCCCACCCGGCTCAGCCTTTGTTACTTTGACAAAGGCCTCCCGAGGTGCCCCAATCACACAATGAATGTCGGCCTCAAAGCCTTTATCCATGCCTTGCCCAAACATAGTTTTATGAACTAAAGTCTCTGTCTCTAAAGTCGGCCGCAGCCATGCCCTCGTAGCACTTTGATGGCTTCCGTATCGATACATGGCTTGATAGTTTGTTTCTGAAGACTTTGCTAGGCCATCCGGGCGAGTTTCATGACCTTTTACACTTCCAAAAGTGGCACCATACATATTGTGCCACGTCCTGGCTACTCCTCGAGGAGTGCCTGGGTAATATCTTGCCCTCAAAAGAAGGCGAGATATCTTATATTCTTCGGTTCCTTTTTTCCAACCCCGAAAAGGCCTATCTTCTGGATCAGCATCGATATAAACATAATCGCCATCTTCCACTCCAAGAGCCTTGGCATCCAACGGATTAATATCAACATAGCCCTCAGTGACAAAAGGAAGTCTTTTGTCATGACGATAGACATCTCCAAATGGTCCAAAAAAGACAGAGCTGAAATCGGTATCAATTGGAGTTGAGTGAGCCCCATGCCGATATTTAGGAGTATGATAAACATGTGAGAATTGAAGCTTAAGCTTGAGCGGGTGTTTTGATTTTAATACTTTATCACCACTCATAACTATGTTTCGAACTTGCCGAGTTTCACTGGAAAGATCTTTTGAAGAAAAGCCCCAATCTTCCGGTTTCGTTGGCCGTATTGCCTCGTGTTTTTCAGCTAAAATGACATTGGGCTCATAGTGAGTAGAATCAACCGGTTCCCGGTAAACTACTAAATTTTCTCCGTGCTCTATAAATTCGGGCTCAAATCGATAAAACTCCAATCGTCCTGATTTCGTGTGCCATGGGTCTTCACCCTTGGCCTGCTCATAAGAAGATGCCCGAGGGTAAGTTCTCATATTCATAAGGGCAGGAATACCTTGCTTGGCCTTATCGTGGAGATCTTTAAATTTGTAGCCTTTCAGCGAATCCGATGCATTTATAATGCGCTGTAAATATTCTTCTACATTTCCGTCCCAAACGAACTTAAATCCATCTTTTAACCTAGGCTCACCGATCTGGTCGCCAATGGCCCTTGCTACACCGGCAATGATTTCAAGATCTGATTTGGTATCAAAAATCCTTGGTAAAGGAGTTTCTGGGAATATTTGAACAAATGGATTTGTACAGGACCCTGTCATATCAGGTACTTTCGTTTCAGCCCAACTATCGACGGCATAAACAACGTCTGCGTATTCGCATGACCCAGTCCACCACCAATCAGAATATGCAATAAACTCAACTTTAGGCAAAGTATTCATTACGACATCATAGTGCCACTTAACATTTCCAATCGTCGAATTGGAATTATTGTTCCACATGAACTTCGTTGGGGTTGGCATATGGCCCGCTCCCGTAAACATTTTATCCCCATGCTTATTCGGCCTTTGACCGTAATTGAAATAGTGAAGGGATTCGTAATGTAGGTATTTTTTTATCGTTGGTTTGCCACCCCTATCCAGGTTGAGATTAAACGGATCCTCGAAGGTATAGACCGGTTGCCCGTCAATAATAGCCGCGCGATAGTTACCTGCATAACTTCCAACATTACCTCCCGGAAAACCCACGTTCCTGGTCAGTGCCGCCACTAAAAATATCGCCCTATCTTTCAAATCGGCATTAAAAAACTGGTTCGGCCCCATGCCGACCGCAAATAATGTTTTTTCTTTATTAGCGGCGATCATTTCGGCATACTTTATAATCCCATTTTCTGGACATCCAGTGATAGCGCTTGTCTTTTCTGGCGTGAAATTCTTATTTAAATACTCTTCCATCAAATGAAAGCTTGAACGAACTTTCACTAATTTTCCATTAAGCAACCTAATCGAAGCACTCGCGCTTAGTTTTGGCGCAACGCCTAGCTTTTCAAAATTAGGACCAAAATCATCTCGCGTTACTGGGATCAATTGTCCATTTTTATCAAAAATAACATATGGTTGAAAATCGTCCCTCATTTTTTCTGGCGCCGATTGTTGCTTTTTATTTCCATAAGCTAGCTTCTCCCCTTTTTTTAGAAATTTGATACTCGATAATTCTGGAGCCTTGTACCCTTCGATTACATCCTGAGGGCGAAGCGGCAGAAGAGTATCCATACGAATCAAAAAGGGCAGGTCTGTGTTTTTAGAGATCCAATCTTTATCATGTAGATTCTTCTTAATAATAACCTGTGCCAAACCAAGCGCAAAGGCCGGATCAGATCCAGGGCGAATAATGGCAACTTCATCGCACTTCGATGCTGTTGCACTGTATTCAACAGTAACGGCTGCAATCTTTGCACCTTTTAGTCTCGCTTCAGTCATCCAGTGCGAATCTGGCATCTTTGTAGTAATCCAGTTCATGCCCCAAGGGACAATCAGGTTGGCGTACTCGGTTGAAAACAGATCAAAGTCATTCGTCTGTGCGCCAGTAACCATAGGATGCCCCGGTGGCAAATCAGTGTGCCAACTGTATGAATCCCATCCTCTAGCTGAAATTGCTTTATCTGGCCCGACATTTCGAATTTTTGAGTCCATAAGGGCTAACAAATTTGCAAATCGATACAAACCAAATAATCTAGTTGATCCGAGGAAAGCCATCCCTCCCCTCAATTTAAAAGTTTGGACCCCTGCACCCTCCATCGCACGGACCATTTCTTCGTCATACCCTTGAGCACGAAGATATTCTTCACCACGCTTTCCATTATAAGTTTTTGCAATATTTTCGGCTGCCTTTGCCGTTATTTTATTTATTTCATCCCAACTAACGCGAAGCCATTTATCTTTACCACGTTGAAAATACTTAGATTCAGGTTCTCCAGTCTTTTCATTTCTAGGAAATCCCGCATCAACCCAATCTTTAAATCCTCGTCGAACCATCGGAGCTTTCACACGCCTGTCGCCATAAACTCGTCTAACCAGCGCCAGTCCTTTTTGACAAATACGAGGGTCCCAGCGATGTGAGGACTGATTGCCATATAAGTCCTTTGCCTTACCGTATCCAAATGATGGACCAATCCGTAAAGCAACACCATTTTTGGTGTATGCTCGAAGCAAGCAATTATGCGTATCGTTGGGAGCGCATAAAAAGTGATATTCACCATCTGTCTTGAAGATATCGCGGTACACTTTTTCCCAGTCTCTGTTCGGATACTGAGCTAATGGATTATCAATAACAGTTGGTTTAAAGTATTTCAAAGGACCAGAAAAAACTTGCGTGCTTGCTAAAATTGTTGCTCCAGCAGCAGACCCCTTCAAAAATGCCCTTCGGCTTAATTTGTTTTTTTTATCTGACATATAAAGCTCCTCATATGTTGGATATTTCACCCGTAAGTATTGATAACACAGCTGATGACGGCCAAAACTCATTTATATGCGCCTGAATAAACCCGTTGCTACCCAAAGACAGCTTTAAATTCTTATTCGTATATGGATCTTTAAGACGAATGCCTTCGGGAAGAGATTCCACTAGAAAGTCTGTATCCAGCAGCTCAATTCTTGTGGACGAATGAACCGGAAAAGAAGTTAAGTGGCCTAAGATAACAATGTCTTGATCCACATCAGCCGATTTTTTTTGTTCTGCCATTGAGATCATAGCTTTGAAGAAATTACGCCTTGAAACAACCATTACGCACGCTCCCCGTAAACCGCCACGGGACTGGCATCTTTGAGATTATAAAGTGGAAACTTTTCTTTAACTAATTTTTCAAGATACGTGCGGTAAATATTCCCTGCAGAACCACAAGTTAAGTTTTCCTTAGGCTCCAATTTATATAAAAGATTTCCCTCAGATAGTCCTAAAAACTTGAGGTCTACCTTCATCTCACTGAATTTTATCTGGATTAGGTCAAGGTCCTCTTTTATATTTTTTGGCAGGGCACCCCATTTATTGGGGTTCTCCCAAATAGCGTCAGTTGGGCTTAACTCTTCATCAAAAAATACATCCACACACTTATCATCACCGAAATTGGCAGAGCTATTCCTGACAAAACCGACCGCATCGCTGATTCCGACGACAAATCCATCTATGGCTTCACGCCAATAGCGGCAATATCGCTGTCCCATTGATGTTCCACCACTGCAACCATCACGGCTAAGAATATGCGCCGATGTCTTTTGCCTCCAAACACCCATTAGACAAGGGGATCCCAACTCTGCCGCAAATGTTGCAAAGTCATTTTTCTCCCATGTTAAACTTTTAGCTTTTTGGTAGCTCAACCCAAGATTTCTAGAGTTAAGAAATATTGACTTCAAAAAATCTTCGAACTGGTCTTCTTCGATGCAACCAAGCTGTGTTAAAAATTCACTTTCTGGCTTGCTTTTTAAAAATATCTTTTTAAAGGCAGCCTCGCGAGCCATTAACCACCGTCTACTTAATTCTAAAACTGTGTTTGCGACATCTATTGCTAGTCCCGCACCTTGCCCTGAAACCACGCACACCCCGGAAGAAATGATTTGTTAGCATGTGATTTCAATATTTGAGCCAAAGGGAAAACGAATATGTGGGATCTAATGCAGTAATGAGACAAATTGACAAACTTCCAAGCCGACCTGTCACATAACTCGCGCTGTTTAAAATATAGAAAGCATCGGCGATGGCATCATCGTTGCCTCTGATGGTTACTGTATTAATGAACAACAAAGGAGTTATCATGAGGCACCTTGCAATAGGAGTCATTACCGCTACAATTCCGGTTATATTATGGGCACAGATCGAAGGTGGCAAGACCAGTGTCCAGGGGCTAATGGATAGAATTTTTTCTAATCTTGCGCGAATAACAAAATATAGCCTGTCAGAGGACGAGTTTAAAAAGAAAGAACATGAGGCCGAGATCAAACAGCTCCTCAAAGATACAACCCAGTCTGTGAAAACGGCTACACAGCAGCACGAACTTAAAAATCCAATAATGAAAATTTCTGGTGAGGTATTGGCGACGCAATTTGCTGATGCTGAGAACGCTTTCAATTCTGGTCACAAGAGCTACGCCCGCTGGATGGTTAACTCGAGCTTGTCCATCTGTATGTCTTGTCACGCGCAAGTTTCCAAAGCAAATCAGCCTTTCGATGATCTTTTCAGGCAAAATAACTTTAAAGAAAAGTACGACCAAGCAGAGCTTCGATTTGTCTTAAGAAATTATGACAAAGCACTCCCAATGTACACAGAATTGATAGACAATTTTCCAACAAACAAACTTCCAGTGGAAAAACTAGAAACGTCTTTAAAAAGGAAGGTGGCAATTTTTGCGCGCATAAAAAGAGATCCTGCCGTGGCAATACAAGCACTTGAAAAGGATCTTAAAAATAAAAATATTCCTAAATATTTACATAAAAATATAGAATCATGGATCGCTTTATTTAACGAGTGGAAGAAAGAAAAAGATGTAGATGTTACAAAGCTCACAGATTCAGAGATCCTTAAGTTTATAGAAAAGCAGATGAAAAAGGATGTTTGGGATAAGCTCCAAGAATCTGAAAGCCCTCGCTCTGTGACCTATTTGCGAGTGTCCGGTGTTCTTTATGACTACATGGCAACCCATCCAATAACAAAAATTACGCCAGAGATACTCTATTACCTAGCCATCTGCGATCACGAGTTAAATAATAACTTCTTTTATTCCCTTGCAGAACTTTATTTAAAGGAATGTGTCATTAAATATCCCACTTCTAAGATCGCAAAAAAATGTTTTTTGAAATATGAGGACATTATCACCAGTTCATTTACTGGTTCGGCGGGCACTGATATTCCTGATGATGTTCAACGCGAATTAAAAACTATGAGTGACAAGATTAACGGGAAATAGGCCGATATGGGGGGCGGGGGTCTGCCCCCCCATACCATCACTTTAAGTCGTAGATTTTATTAACAGATTGACCGCTTAAAGACCTTACTTGAACAAGATAGCGCCCCTTGTTTAAATTTGTCGGCAACTTCACGCTACTTGAAAACGGAGTGTTCTCTCGTGTGCATAAAACAGGAGAATTGTGATCGTAGCCCATAACTGGGAGAACCGTAATAACATCGTCGCTTTCAATGACTAGCTTTACCTCTTTGATGTACCAACAACTACCTGGTACGTTTCCTCGAACTAAAATAGCTGCTTGATTGTCGATCACACCCATCTGCACCTCGTCAACCATCGCATAAAAGTCATCGTCTGGACCTGAATTTAAAGATGGCGCAATAGGAAGGCGACCTAACGCCTGTTCTGTATAACCATCTTTAACATTGTAAGATCCAGAACCAAGAATGCCGAACTCCACTGTTCGGTTAAATGGAACTATTACCTGCAGGCAAAGGCCATTATAAAGGTAAGCTTTTTGCTTAACCACGAGCGTCTTTTTTAACTCGTCATATTTTGTCTCAGTTTCCGCTAGACGGTAACATGTATTTGGCAAATATCCTTCAATTACAAATTGTGTTCGATCATTGCTATCAAACCCTTGTGGGATGTATGCATGTCCAATTGCAACGTCAACCGTTTTGGGAAGAAATGGATCATTTCCCGCATAACCCTTGATCGAAGCTGCCATTAAAACAAATAACACCAAAAATATCGTTTTCACGTATGCCCCCTTTCACTGAAGCAAATTTTTATTTCAGATCAATTTCCGATAAAGCATTATGTGTGCCAAACTCAATGCCTATTCTATACGGTTTCATATGAGTTTATTTATCAATTTGGGAAAGTCTGGCAAAACCTTCTGCCACTTTGACAATGGTGTTGAGACTTATTCGAAAAGAACACGTCGACGCTTTGGCCCATATCTCAAACCAAACTCATCAACTGCTCGCTCTTGGATAATTTTTGCTATTTCTTCCGGAGAATCATTTACTATGATTAAATCAATATCTGCCGAGTCTATAGCATTAGCTTTGAGTATTGTATTTTTTAGAAAATCCAACATAGGCTGCCAGTATTCAGTTCCCAAAAGAACAACAGTGAAGTTCTTCATTTTTCGAGTTTGAATCAAAGTCATAATTTCATAAAATTCATCCAGCGTGCCATAACCGCCGGGTGCTGCAACGAACGCATAAGAGTATTTTGCGAGCATAAATTTTCGCACGAAGAAATACCTAAATTGAATCCATCGATCGAGATAGGGGTTAGGCTTTTGCTCATGAGGCAATGTGATATTGCATCCAATGGATACCCCATTCATATCTTTTGCACCCCGATTAGCGGCTTCCATTAAACCTGGCCCACCGCCCGTCAAAACTGTGAAACCCTTTTGAGCAAGTTTTTGTCCCAGCTCTCTAACTATTCGATAGTAACTGTGGTTTTCATCAAATCGAGCTGAGCCATACACAGTTACGCATGGACCAACAAAATGAAGAAATCGAAATCCCCTTATACACTCAAAAAATATTCGAACTGCACGCAATAGCTCACGTGTCCGCTTCTGAGGACCACGTAGAAACTCTTGTTCTTCTCTAAGAAACTTCAAAGACATCAAATATTTCCTTCCTTTACACTTGCCCGGCTAAGGGCGAAGCAAAGTAACTGTAAATAGCGATCCCGATCCCACTTGACTCTTAACATCGATGTTACCATTCCACGATTGCACTAATTTAAAAGAAATTGCCAGCCCAAGGCCGGTGCCAGAGCCAATGTCTTTAGTCGTAAAAAATGGCTTAAAAATCTGTGATAGGTTTTTTTCTGGAATACCACACCCTGAATCTTGAATACATATTTTTATTTTCTTATCCAGCTCTTCAACGCTCAAAGAAATTTTATGGCCGCCAGTTCTACCGCTACGCCTTGCCTCTTCAATGGCGTGTATGGAATTCACCAGAAGATTTAAAAAAACTTGCCCCAACGGACCGGCTTCAGCTCGCACGACAGATTCGCCAGGGAATTTTATTTCGATAGGAATGTCCTTTTGCGCCAGTTCGTGTCTGACTAAAGTCAGCACGCTTTCAACCACGCGATTGAGTGATACAGAAGCACCCGTGTTCGGCGCACTACTCCTAGCCAAATGAAGAAGTGAGTGAACAAGTTTTGAAATACGATCAATCTGCGACACGATCAGATTCATATTCTCTTTGACAAATTCATTTTCAACTTTCTTTATTACCATTTCAGCACGCCCCCGGATGACTCCCATGGGGGTTCCAATCTCATGTGCCAGGCCAGACGCAAGCAAGCCAAGAGACGCCAAACGATCTTGCTGCAGAATTTGGGCTTCCATTTGCTTTCGCTCCGTCAAATCCCGAATCGCAATGAGATGCATTGATTGTCCTCTAAAATTAATAATGCGCGATGAAAGCTCCAAGGGAATATCTTGTCCATCTTTCCTAATTCCAATCATCTCCGAACCAACGGTCGCCTCACTTCGCAAACCTTTTATAAATGGATCATGAAAGTCAGGGTGTAAAAACCTAAGCACCGAAAGACCGGTCATCTCTTCCCTTCTGTAGCCAAAAATTGGTTCCATCGGCGAATTCACATCAAATATGATGTCGTTTTTCAAAACAAAAAAACCGGCAAAAGTTGAGTTAAAAAGAACCTTAAATCGATCATTGCTTTCACGGAGCTGTTGAAAGTCGAATCCATGCTTAATGGCATACCGAATCGAACGCTCCAACAGATGCGATGTGAGTTGTGTTTTTACTAAATAATCTGATGCGCCCACTTGCATTGCCTGAACATCGACTTCAAAGTCAGTTTTTTCCGTAAGAAAAATAACGGGATTATTGATGCCGCGTCCCCTGGCTTCCTGCAAAAGCTCCAATCCCGTCCGTTCACCTAAATTAGAGTCTAAAAGGCAGGCATCAAATCCCTCACTTGTTAATGCCTGAAGGCCATCTTCATACGTAGATTCCCAAATTAAACTGTATTTAACGCTTGCGATTTGCGATAATAAGTTTCGTATATTGATATACTCATCTTTTTTGTCATCAATTAACAAAATTTTATATTCATCTAAACTCATGCTTGATTTTCACTCTCGATATTTGGACTACACATCTTCGATCGGCTCGGGAACGTCCTCAGACACCATTCCGTATGCGCGCTCTTTTCTATATAGGGTGCGTCGGCTGATCCCCAAAATGGTTGCTGCCTCGTCTTTTTTGTAATCTACGCGAGCCAGAATGGATTTAATATAACGTTCTTCAAGCCTTTCCAGCGTCGGCGTATCTTTATACAGATCATCAATGCTATTTTTAGCTTCCTCTAGTGCACTACCTAAAATTATATCCTTTTCTATCGTTTCACCACGTGTAAGCACAATGGCTCTTTCAATGACATTTTCAAGTTCCCTGACGTTTCCTGGCCATGGATGTGCAACCAGAACGGTTAACGCCTCTGGCGAAATACCTTTAACGCGAGAATTATTTTGGGCCACATATTTTATAATAAAATTATCGACCAATATGGGAATGTCTTCCCGACGCTCACGTAACGGTGGAACGCGAATCGGCACAACATTAAGACGGTAAAACAAATCTTCACGAAACTTTCCGTCTTTAACCATTGTTTTTAAATCACGATGGGTTGCAGATATAATGCGGACATCTACTTGTTTCAACTGATTACTGCCAACGGGGCGAATTTGCTTGTCCTGAAGCACACGCAAGAGTTTAGCCTGTAGATTTAAATTCAAATCGCCAATCTCATCCAGAAATAGCGTCCCACGATTTGCCTCCTCAAAAAGACCTTTCTTGTCACCGATAGCTCCAGTGAACGATCCTTTCACATGGCCAAAAAGTTCGCTCTCTAAAAGGGTTTCTGGGATTGCCGTCACATTCACAGGAATAAATGGATTTGCTTTCCTTGGGCCTGAATTGTGAATAGCGCGAGCAACAAGTTCTTTTCCAGAACCGCTCTCCCCCGAGACAAGTACATTGGCCGTGGCAGTTGCGATCATTTTAATAATCTCAAACACCTCTAACATTGCGGGACTTTTTCCAATAATGGATTCAAGACTAAAATTCTTACTCAAAGCATTTCTTAGAATAGTATTTTCTTTAGAAAGTCTCGCCCTCTCCATTGCCCGCTTGGCAAGAAGAACCATTTCTTCATTATTGAAAGGTTTTACAATATAATGGTAAGCTCCCAATTTCATCGCTTCAATCGCTGTGTCTATAGAGCCAAACCCTGTCATCATTATTGAAACGACATCAGGATAATCAGTGCGCACTTTTCGCAAAAACATCATGCCATCAATTTCTTTCATCTTGTGGTCTGTAATTAAAACATGGGGGGGATCTTTTTTGAATTTTACTAAAGCGTCCGCAGCTGACGAGAACTGAGAAACACTAAACCCTTCTTCTGATAAAATGTCCTTAACCAACCGACCCATTTCAAGGTCATCATCAACAACTGCAACATTATTTTTCATATTCGGTACCCGTTGCAAACCTTTACGCTAGCCACAGTATCAAGGCCTATGCCGCATTTATGAGGAATAAAGGCCACTTAGTTGAAGAGCATATGACAAATTGTCACCATATAATATGGACTTCGTGCCAAATTGTCGGCTCGATATGGTTCTTTGTCAAATTCTTTCGATATAGCGCTGGCAAGGCTTTTGGATCAGCAGTAAGTGCAGGAGTTCCAAATGGGAAGAAATCCAACTGTTCGAGAATACATGACTTATGCTCCTCAAGCTATCGCCCATGATCAATCTGTTTCAGAAGCGCTAAATTATATGCGAAAATTACGCATACGGCACCTTCCCGTTTTACGTGCGGGAAAACCGATTGGCGTACTCACTGATCATGACATAGGTTTAGCTACAAAATTAAAACCTCACGATTTAACCTCTTTAAAAGTTGAAGATATTTTAGTTCCAGTTACGCATACAACAACACCCGACACATTTTTGTCCGAAATCACTGCCCGTGTATCATGGAAGGAGCCTACATGTGTTCTTGTAATAGCTGATAATGTCTTGGTTGGAATATTTACTGAGAGCGACGCATATCGAGCACTGTCTGATGCAATTTTGAGTGCATAATTAAATACCCAGCGCAGCCAGCTTATTTGCTATCTCGCCAATAATTGGCAAATTCATTAATTTTGAAAGCGGTGCTTGCGTCTCATCTTTCAAAATCTCCGCCAAGTAAAACAGAATATCATCCGTTGTCACAATACCAACGACTTTGTCCATATCCCCAGTCACCAAAAGGCATGAAATTTTCTTTTCTAACATTTTTAAAATAGCTACCCGTAAACTCTCATTTTGATTAATCGATTCAACTGGACTCGACATAAATAGTTCAATTGGATAGCGTTCTCCACGACCGATGTTTGTTAAATCTCGGTATGAAACCACACCAACTATTGATTCATCCTGGTTCATAACAGGGAGATGTCGAAACTGGCGATCTCTCATCATTTGTAAGGCGACTGATACTGGCGTAGACGTCTGAACAGCGATAATTCTTTCACTCAATATATTTTTTACAGCTACATTTTTGCGATTACTCATAATTACTCCTTTTCAACAGCTCCAATCTATAGAGCAACTTTAATGCCAAAACAAAACTCGATAAAAGTGAGCTCAGAGGCAATCACAAGACGACCTGTCACTTGTGCGAGAAAGATTGTCTCACTTACAAGTACTTACGATAAGACTTTAAGCTATCTTTTGTTTCAGCGGGTATAGCACCTTCGGTTTTGTATCGCGCCAAGACACTGCTTTCGTATGCTTTGTAACATTTTTTAGTAATCGTCCTATGAGGATATTTCGTTATGCACTCAGTGAAATAAATATCGCCCAGCGAATACCAGTATAATGATCCTATATTCTTTTCGCTGATTCCAAGATAATAAAGCATATTCGGGGCCAAGGTGTCGTCTTTCCTTTTGGCAATTCTTTCATATAACAAACCGGATATTCTTAAATAGGTCACAGCTCTCGGATCGGCGGGGGCAATCTTACGCCCATCAGAGTCAAGCATATTTTTTTCTGCATACTCCAATAGTTTTGAATCGCTCATTTTTTCCGGATCATCTTTGGAAGCTTTCCAAGCTTCGAAATAACTAACCCAAGCTTCAATATTATTCTTAGTGTCAACAGGAAGTTCTTTATTTTGCAAATCGTTGCGCAGTGACCGGATGGCCAAATCCGGATCTCGCTTTACACGAGCAAAGATGGCTAGTTTTCTGCGATATACCAGTGGCAAATGCTCTGCCCTCAAAGAGCCCTTCGGAAAGTTTTTTATAAGCTCGTCATAGCCCTCTAAGGCACGGTCAAATCTGCGCGTAATAAATAAAAACTCGCTATCATCAAGGGTGCGTGCTTTTTTCCCAGAGCCATCAATAAATTCATAGGTTTTGCTTTTTTCCGGTAGCTGTGTATGACATGTTACGCAGTAATTGGGAACTGAATTAAGCATCAGTCGCGCATATTCATATTCACCATTTTTATAGAGAGCATTGGTTTTTTCAAAATGATCCCTTAACAATCTAAAGGTAACCCTAAATCCAGGAACGGCCTCTAACTCTTCGGATGACCATTTTTTTGTCTCGGCATTTAAAATTTTTATCGATTGTCCAACAGCTCTCCCGCCCTCAGCGCTTATGAATTTTTCATCCGAAACGATAAACGGTCTTATTTTTGAGATCTGTTCATCGAATGTGTGCATTAGACGTTTTATCCTGGCAGTATCTTTTTCAAAATTCTTAGCATAGGCCCATTGTAAAATTAGCAAGAAGCTAAAAATGTAAATGAGTGATCGCATAATGTCCTCCGCTATGGTTAGTCAAAAAATTTAAATTCATCACCACTCTCAGGAACTACAACCTGCAAACCTAGTTCCTGTCGAATACGTTCTGCTAAAATTTGGCGCGCATCTGATTCGCCATGGTTTAGGAAAATCTTAGTCTGGCTTCCCCTCAGACCTTCAATCCATTTCATGGTGTCTGATGCCCATGCATGCGCAGAAAGAGAGTCAATCATTACAACTTCGCATCGGACTGGGATCTCTTGATGGTGAACACGCAAGGTTTCTACACCGTTAAGCAAAACGCGCCCTTTTGTTTCACTTGCCTGAAAACCGACAAATAAAATACCATTTTGCGAGTCAGGAAGTATCGTCTTGAGGTGGTGCATTACACGCCCACCTGTCAACATACCTGAAGCAGAAATTATTATTTTTGATTTTTTATTATAATTTAAAACTTTTGAGTCCTCGACGCTTTTGACTGGAGTAAAGCCAGATAGACAGATTGGGGATACTAACTGATCCTTATCCAAAACAAACTGGAGATCTTCAGTATATTGAGCATAAATGTCAGTCACATGATTAGCCATAGGGC
This sequence comes from Bdellovibrionota bacterium, assembly GCA_963169515.1. Taxonomy (GTDB): domain Bacteria; phylum Bdellovibrionota; class Bdellovibrionia; order Bdellovibrionales; family JAEYZS01; genus CAUJEF01. The sequence goes on along the minus strand of CAUJEF010000094.1, from coordinate 599 downwards.
TATCAAGAAAAACAGGAACAGATGGTATTTTATTATTTTTCTTTAGATGATGTAAAAGATAGAGCACCTCTTGGGCTCGCCCGACGCTGAACGCCGGAATTAGCAATGTTCCATTGCGTCCAATGACACGGTTAACGATACTCTCCAGTTCCGATAATGGATCCGTATGATTGTATTCCCGATTTCCATATGTTGATTCAAGAACAAGAACGTCAGTATGAGACAACTTAACAGGCGGTTTAACAATATACGAGCGGCCATTTCCCAAGTCTCCAGAAAATGTAATGATGAGCGGACTATTGTCATTGTTGCAAGCAAGTTGTATGAAACTTGAACCCAATAAATGTCCCGATCGTAAAAATCGGAATTGAATTTGCGAATCAAGATTGATCCACTTGTCCCGATCCACAGCTTGAAAGTGTGGGAAGCTATTCTCTGCATCCTTAATTGTATACAGAGGAAGCGCGGGCCTATGGTGCGAATACCCAGAGCGGTTTGCATACAATGCATCTTCTTCCTGAAGATGTGCTGAATCCAATAAAATAATTCGAGTTAGCTCCCGGGTTCCAACTGTACAATAAATTTTTCCCTTGAATCCA
>CAUJEF010000093.1 GCA_963169515.1 Bdellovibrionota bacterium | reverse complement strand
ACGGTCGACCAGATTATCTTTTGCACTATAAAACCTTTGATAATGTTCTTTATTACGCATATCTGAATGACAACTTGCAGCCGCTTTTTGGCAACACTCAGAATTCCGTGTTCAAACTTTCTAAACCCGTCACCGCCTGGTTGAAATTTAAATTGGACCTGAATGACCGAGATGATTCTTACGAATCCCTACGATTTATGCCGTACACGGTCCCAGGCTTGGGCGCAATCGCTGCACCTGTATTTATGGCAGAGGGATACATTCCCGAAATCGATCAAAACCCTGATCCATTTGAGCGAGTAATCTCCCTACGGCGCCGCCTTTATTATTATGAGCCAAAGCTGACCCCCGATGGCGCCGAGTTTATAAACCGTACATGGATCAGCTATAAAACCATTAAAAAAGTCCGCGTCGAACTGGGATTACGCGATCGTGATTATTTAGATTTTGCATTTATCTTCCCGCAAACCCCACAAGATGTGATCAATGGAAAAATTGAACTGGGTATCGCATGGTCAAAAAATGATGAATTGTACTACTCAAAACTTTCAATGGATCGAAATAGCTTCTATAAGCGTGAGTACACCATTTCCCCGATGGATGTGGGTGGAACAAATCTCGTCGGCCACGTTGCCAAAACGGCGATTAACTTGGACGGCGTGATACCAACCCAAGGAAGTTTGACCCTGGATACCCTGTATAGCTTCACAAGCTCACGCGTGGCCTACATAGACAATGCAGACCGCGCATTTATGTCCCAGTCTGTAAATCTGAGCCCGATCAATGAAAAACATAAATTCCCAGGCCGATACTTTATTCGTGGATATGAAAAAGGAAATGCAACATACACGTTTGTAATGACCTTTGAAAACCTTATTATGAAATATCAAAGTGGCTCAGTTGAAAAACAGGTAGAACGACCAATTACAAAGTCCTCATCCCTTCCAACCTATTCTTTTGGTGAAAACATCGAGGCCCTAACGGCAGGCACTGGAAATCAAAAAATTCCAGCGATCTATGTAGATGCCACGAGCATCAATGCCCAACACGCCTATGTCCTGATCCCACAAAACGACCAATTAATCGTACCTTTGGATCTGAACATTCAGATCCCGCCCAACTGTATATCTAAGAACCCTGTCCCATGGGGACAACAAGGCGAAAGTGCATTTTCAATTATCTGCCAAGATAGCAAGGATACTTTCAGCATTAGGCATATGCCGATTCGCTAGGTACCCACTCACTTTTGGCGTAACGGCGCGTCCAAATAGACGCGCCGCTACGCCAAAAGTGAGTGGGTACCTAGCGTTTTCGAAGGGCGTCTGTGGGAATTGTTTTAGATCCCCATAGTGCCGGGACCCATGAGCTCCATAAGGTCACAAAAAAAGCTACCCCTAGAATTAGCATATAAATACCGTATTCAAACCGTACTGGAATCGTACGGTCATAGTAGATATCCGGTAACTCGACCAATGGGAATCGGTCGATAAAAATACAAAATAAAATTCCCAAAATAAATCCGAATAGAATTCCAGAGCTAGACAAATAAATTCCAACACGAGTAAAAATTGACTGAATCACCCGCTGATTCATTCCCAGCGTTTTTAAAATTCCAATGTCCTGTTGCTTTTGGGTCGCAAGCAAAAGCAGTACAGTCAAAATAGAAAAGCTTCCAATAAAAAGAGCCAACCCCAAAAATAAACCAATCAAAAGCTTTTCCATCTTTAGAGAATAAAACAATGTCGAATTCCGATCTTTCCAGGTCTCGGCCACGAAACCCATATCTTGAAATTGAGTTTTAAAACTATCAATTTGAGTGATATCGTTCACATAAACTTCAATATACGATTGTAAACTTAAAGCCTCACGAAATAATTTTTCATTTTGTTCTTTGCTATAAATGATCAGTTGATTATCCAGCTCCGGCAAATTGGTTCTAACAATATCTTTAATCTTAACGGTCTTAAATTCAGGGATTTCCCCTGGCGGTAATAATAACGACTCCGGAGTGGTCATAACCAAACGATCCCCAACAAAGGCCCCCAGGGCGTGCGCCAGGTCCGCTCCAATCACAACCTCATCTTTTGCCAATTGGTCAACCTCAAGCGGGTCAATAGAGGAATCCTTCAATCCTCGCCAAGTAAATACTGCCGTCGGTTTTTTCATAGCCTCAGCCTTGATCTGTTTCATTAAACGTACATAAGAGCCGCGCTCCAAACCTTCGACCCGAGCCCCGCTATAAAAACTATCGACAGTTCTTACAATTGCCTCCTGCCGATCCATTAAAAACATATCTATCTCGTCCGACTTAAAATCAGAAATGAGTTTTTTAAGCTCATACAGCTGATCATAAGTTTTTTCTTTTTTACTCTTAATGGTCAGATGTGGCTCGTAAGCAAGCAGACGCTTTTCGATATGGTCACCAAACCCGCCCATAACACTTAAGATAACAACCATGGCAAAAACTGCTACAGCGATTCCGATCACGCACAAACGTGAAATAACCCGCGTCAATGACCCCGAATATTTTGAAAAAAGGTACCTTCGAAAGAAAAACCACGCCATACCAAACGGTACGCTGTTACTTTTACTTTTTCAAGCGATTCAGCAAAGATGCAAATTTTGATTTTTTAAAAGACTTCTTTGTTGTTTTCGCTGTTTCTTGGAAATTAGCCAGCAAACTCTGTTTTAGGACTTCATCCATATAAACATGCTCGATGATTTGGACAGCCATTTCAACCGTTGTTGCCTGTGGCTCTTTGTCAAAATGCACGGTCTCACTGGCGTTGATGGCCTGTGATTCGACTTCGTCCTCTACGATATAGCCCGTGCGAACCCCATCCACGAAATTCCACTCAACAACTTGGCCGTAGAATGAGATTTGTTGCTTAATAACTCGGCCATTTAAATCAGACCAAATAAAAAGATCCGTATCAGACTGTCCGTGAAACCAACGGCTCTGAATCTCTTGGTCTTCAACGCTGATCAGCTCAAGCGCAACTTCTGAAAGATCCTCACCCACCTTTTTAGGATCAAAAAAATAAAGTGAAGACTGACGCGCCTCCATTATTTTTCCGGCCCATCTGACGCAGGCATTCGACTTTGTTCTTTTTGCCTTTCCTCTTCACGTACATCTTTGACGGCGCCGCTCAACAAAAACGATTTTTGCATCGCTTTTAAAACAATCAGAGCCTCGTTCATAGCCTCTATAGCCTGTTTGCTCGCTCTTGGGAGGTCGGGAGCAACCGCTGTAAGGGCTGGGAGAATTGTATTGAGATCCTTTGTAATCGAATTCAAATTTTTAAGAATTTCAGATACATCTGCCATGGTCTCAGGACTTTTTTTAAGGAATGTGTTCATCTCTCCAGTCACCGTTACCAGATTTGACATGACCGATTTCATTCGTTGCTCTTTGCTCATCTGGCTGCTCAAGTAGACAAACTCTCGAGACATTTTATCCAAATTCACAACCAACGGCTCCATTTTATCAAAAATGTTGATAAGGGTTTGGGTTCTTCCCCCTTTGGTAAAGGCCTCAACCAAAATTTGAACATTTTCTATCACAGAAGTAAGGGTTTCAAAATAAGGTGCTAATTTTCTGCCACTAAATAGCTCCATCAAATCCATGGACTTTTCGGTTGGGATACGTGCGCCCGCTACTAAACCAGCGGCATTTTTCGAGCCCATTGAAAGGTCCAACACCTTGTCTCCCAGAACAAATGGGCGATATGTCCGGATCATGCTGTCTGTTTTTACGCGTTCCTTGTAGCTTTCAAGAACGTAAAAGTGAACTGTCACCTGTCCATCTTCTTGAAATTCAACATTTGAAACAGCACCGATGCGCAAGCCCGACATTTGCACTTCGGTTCCCGGAAATAAACCGTCTGCCACTTCAAATGTACTGCTATAGTATGTTTTGGATTCAAACCATTTCTTTTGAATTGCAACAAAAGCCAAAGAAACAATACTGCCGATGACAGCAACAAGCACAAATAAGCCTGCAACTCTTTCGAACTTATTAAATTTAATCTTCATCTACACAGCCTCTTTTAAATTCGTCCTTACAAAAACACCTTTGCCTCGGGTTATCCACAATTCGTCACAACTGATCTTGTTCATTAAAAAACTATCTTGCGCGGTAATAATGATTGTGCATTTAGGATTTTCATCCCTATAACTATGAATCCATTTTACCAAATTTTTCAAGTGTCCTTCTGACAATCCAGTTGTGATGTCGTCGAGCAAGATAAGTTTTGGCTTCTGAACAAACGCACGCAATATGCACGTTAATTTTCTAAAACTTCCACCCACAAGCGCCGGGCGAATATTTTTATATGAAGCAATCCCAAAGAATTCAAAATAACTTTCCACCCGCTCTTTGGCATCATTTCGACTAATCTCTTGGTGGTACTCAAGCGGCAAAATCATATTTTCAAACAAGGTTTTATTATTTAAAAGACCGCCAAAGTCAAAACCGTAACCAATGTTAAGTCTATATGGCAAAAATTCCTCAAAGGCCATTTCTGATACAGCCGAATTATTAATCTTCAAATATCCTGCCGGAGGAACTAAAAGACTTGAAAAAATTTTTAGCAGTGCCGATTTCCCAGCCCCACTTTCACCCTTTAGCCAATAGTTTTTTCCCAAAGGCAGTTCAAAATTCACATTCTGCGCAACAGAATCGTCCAGCGTATATCCTATGCTCGCATTTTCAAGGGCGACGCTTTGAATTTCCACCCGCTTTAGAGTCGCCACTAAAAAACTCCCAAACGCACAAGTTTGTTTAGATAAAACAGGAGTGTTACGATTATATTAAAACCAATGACATATAAAATACTGTCTACGACGGCCTGTGTAGTCACCTGCGGTACTTCATGCGGACTTTTGCTCACCTGAAGCCCTTGATAACTAGAAATCGTAAAAATAATTGCACCGCTAAAAGTATTTTTAATCAAGAAAACCCAAAAATCATCTATCGTGAATGCTTGTGCTAATGAACTCACAAAATGATGAAATGGAACATCTTGAAAAAACTGCGTGACTGCAAATCCACCCAGAAGTGCGATGAAATTAAAATAGAATGCCAATGTAATGACGCTTATAATCCCGCCAATTAGCCGTGGAAAAACAACATAGCTCATTGGATTTATGCCCATGCTTTCAAGAGCTTCAGTTTCGCGATTTACCTTCATGTTTCCAAGTTCTGTTGCCACTGCGGTGCCCGATCGCGCAACCACAATAAGCGAAGTCATCAAAGGACCCAATTCGCGGATAATCACCGCAATCAAAAGCGGACCCATCATGTTCGAGCCCCCCAGCAAAGACAACTGTGACGTTGACTGCACAATTACCAGCGCGCCCGATGCTACCGCAAGGAGGCTTACTAATGGAAGCGCTTGAAAACCTGTGAAATAAATTTGTGCAGACACCACACTGAATATAGAACGAAAACTGTGTGCATTGTCTTTAAAACCCTCGCGAATCGCCACATAGACCATAAAAATAATATTGAAGGTATATTCGATACCCTTCAGAAATCGGCGGCCAATATTATCAATATTCACTAGCACGTAGCTTCGTAAAATCATTCGGTTTTCCTATAAAGATGTATCGGTTTTTGGCTCTCTTGATTTGAAGGAAAACTATTTTACTCCCCTTTGGTCCAGTTTCGCCCAACTCTCATTCATTTGTGCGGTGACATAGCCGAAAAATTTAAAGCGAGGGATCATGGGCGCTATAGGCGAATATTCAGAGATCAACATAGAAAATTTCCTCTCAATGCAAGGTGAACTTCCATTTGCCGTCTACATCCGTCTCAGCGATAACAAATTCACTAAAATTTTCCACCAGGGCGACATACCTGATCGTAGTCGTTTTCAAACTTATGCTGAAAAGGGCGTAAAGGAACTTTTCATTCACAAATTAGAACGTCGCGAATATATAGCCGCTACTGAAAGGCTCGTTAAAAAAATCTTAGCAACACAACCTTTGACTGATGAAATTGCAAAAACAGCAGTTGAAGAACTAACAGAACAAACTCTATTTGAAATTTACGAAGACAGAATCTTTGACGAACACTCAGTACGTCGAGCCCAAACAATTGTGAAAGCCTACGTTGATACATTGAAGGCTAATCCAAAAAGCCTAGCATCGTTCCTCAATTTGTCACGAAATGAAACATACCCTTGCCGTCACGGTATTGCGACAGCAGTCTTTTCGATCTTACTTGCCCGTGCCGCTGATAATGAGAATGACAAAACATTAAATGTCGTTGGCCTAGGTGGCCTTCTCCATGATGTCGGAATGAGCCTTATTCCAAAGGACATAGATGACGTTAATAGAAAATTAACCCGCGAAGAATGGGCAAAGGTAAAGCAGCACCCTCAGCTTGGCGTTGGCATGATCCAAGACATGAAAGGTTTCCCCGAAGAAGTAAAATTGATTATTGCTCAACATCACGAACGCTGGGACGGATCTGGATACCCACTCGGTTTAAAAGGCCCCGCCATATTCTATCCTGCACGAATCGTAGCTATCGCAGACTCATTTAGCGCCCTTACCACACGTCGAGGAGGTCGTGCTCTTTACAATCCGGAAGATGCGCTTGCCATGCTCACGACAGAACAAGGTAAATTCGATTCGCAGTTGTTAAAAGTATTCTGCGGAATATTCAGCAAACGCTCACAAGCAGCTTAATACGCCCACATGGAATAAAATAAAGATTTGGCGGCTTCTTCCATGATGTCTAATTTTTTTGGGGTAAAATCACTGCCGACAACGGTTCTTTGAATGATTGGGAAGTTTTTTGGAAAAACGCTTTTAAAAGTCTTATATGCTCTGTACATATGGACCTGAGACGTAATCAAAATAAGATCCCGACAATGAAGCCCCTCGACAAGAGTCATCGTTTCCAACGCATTACTAAATGTGGTTTTTGAAAATTTATCCAAAAGTATATCCTCTTCGCGGAGGCTTCCATAATAAGGCACTTCTGAAAAAAGATCCCGCAAATCCGTGTGTTTAAAAACTCCAGAGATTATTAGTTTTTGAACCGCACGCGTGGATAAAAGATCTATCCCCTCTTTAATTCTCCCCGCCCCACCCGTTAAAACAACCGCACAGTCCCCATGATGATTTTCAGACCAAGAATTGACTTTGTATGACTGAACATTTTGCAGTTCTTTCATAAAAAAGGCGGCTAGCAGCAATACCGCCAAAAAAACAAATAGAAAAATAAAAGAACCCATGTCTTTAAATTTCAAAAACTCACCTAAGCCTTAAGTGCAATGACTTCAATCTCGACATCCACTCCTTTGGGCAGTGCCGAAACAGCGATCGTCGAACGCGCCGGATAAGGTACTTTAAAATATTTTGAATAGATTTCGTTCACTTGCGAAAAGTCATTCATATCCGTAAGAAATATTGTTGATTTAACCACGTTAGAAAAATCGAGTCCGGCTTCTTTTAAAACGAAATGGATATTTTCCATGACTTGCTTAGTCTGCTCGCTGATGCTGCCCCTTAGAACTTCGTTTGTTTTCGGGTCGATTGCAACCTGGCCCGAGCAAAACAAAAAAGTGTCAGCAAAAATTGCTTGGGAATACGGTCCTACTGGTTTGGGGGCAGACGCTGTTTCAATGGATTTTTGTTTCATAAATTGCCTTTCTTTTTCTCCGGACTTGACAAATTTTTCGTCGCTCACATGTTTTAAATGTTAGGCCACAAAACTGTACTAACAGGAGGAATAAAATGACACTACCATGGAAAAGAACAAATTCAAATCTTACAACACGTTTAAGTCGCTTTGACTCTCCGATTCAGCAGTTGTTTGATGATTTTTTAACGGATCTTTCCATTCCTGTTTTCGATAGAAGTTTGGTGAACTTTACGCCAAAGATTAATGTCATCGAAAATGAGGACTCTTATAAAGTGACTGCAGAACTGCCGGGTGTGAGCGAAGATGATATTGACGTCAGTCTCGATGACAATATATTGCGTATCCGCGGCGAGAAAAAAGAAGAGCGATCCGACACTCGCTTTTCAAGATACGAATCGACCTACGGTTCTTTCGAACGTGCGATCCAACTTCCGAGCGACGTGGATATCGACAATGTTCAGGCCAATTGTAAAAACGGAATTTTAGAAATTACTCTTGGAAAGTCTGAAACTTCGACACGTTCACGGAAAATTCAGATCGGTATGCACGGTAACGGCAAGCAAATAAAAAGCGAACGGACTGAAAAGGAAAAAGAACGCCACTAATCCCCTCTCCCCCCTCTACTGGTGCTCGGTCCCCCATCCTGGGTAGTGGCCGGGCACCATTCCTTTTCGCGTTTAGTTTCAATTACTTATACTCCCAACTTTAAAATCAACTTTATTTGACAACCACACAAGTGAACACACATTAACTGTATAAGAAAGGACGCTTGTGGACACAAATAAGTTAACAGAAAAAAGCATCTCCGTACTGGAGCAGTCTCAACGAATTGCCCGAGACCACCATCATCAAAATGTAGATATTGAACATCTTTTAATGGCACTGGTAACAACAGGTGATTCATTTGTAGCCCAAATTTTTACGAAACTTGGAGCTTCCTTAGTTGCTCTTAAAAAGGAGCTTCAAAGTGAATTAGATAAACGCCCATCCGTTCAGATTTCGGGTACGGACTCGGAAAAAGTATACATCACAAGCCGTTTAGATCGATTATTTTCTCAAGCCGAAAGCGAAGCCAAAAAATTAAAAGACGAATTTGTATCGGTCGAACATTTTATGCTCGCGCTTTTTAATATAAAAGACGCAACAAGTATCGTAGAAATTTTAAATCGTCATAAAGTCACAAAAGACAGTTTTGTAAAAACCATGAACGATCTTCGAGGAGGTCAGCGAGTGACAACCCAAACGCCCGAATCAACTTATCAAGTGCTGGAAAAATACGGCCGTGATCTTGTCCAGGATGCAACATCAGGGAAGATGGATCCCGTTATTGGCCGCGACGAAGAGATCCGGCGCGTGATTCGAATTCTTTCGAGGAAAACGAAAAATAATCCTGTTCTTATTGGGGAACCTGGCGTCGGCAAAACAGCCGTGGCCGAAGGGCTCGCCCAACGAATTGTCCGCGGTGACGTCCCCGAGGGATTAAAAGATAAAACTGTATTTGCGCTTGATATGGGAGCGCTTGTTGCCGGCGCAAAATATCGGGGTGAGTTTGAAGAGCGGCTGAAAGCCGTATTGCAAGAAATCAAAAACTCTGATGGTCAGATCATTCTATTCATAGATGAATTGCACACCATTGTCGGCGCTGGAAAGTCTGAAGGCGCAATGGACGCAGGGAATATGCTAAAGCCAATGCTTGCTCGTGGCGAATTACATTGTATTGGCGCCACCACGTTGACTGAGTACCGAAAGTATATCGAAAAAGATCCCGCACTCGAGCGCCGTTTTCAAACGGTCCTAATCGATCAGCCAACAGTCGAAGATACAATTTCCATTTTGCGCGGTCTAAAGGATCGATTTGAAATTCATCACGGCGTTCGTATTAACGACAACGCACTTGTGAGTGCCGCTGTCTTGTCAAACCGATATATATCTGATCGCTTCTTGCCCGACAAAGCCATTGACCTTGTGGACGAAGCGTCCGCCAAAATTCGTACGGAATTAGATTCCATGCCTGCGGAGCTTGATCAAGCTACACGACGAATTATGCAACTAGAAATTGAAGAAACAGCTTTGAAAAAGGAGTCCGATTCCGCAAGCCTTGAGCGCCTTAAAAAAATACAAAAAGAAACTGCGGATTTGAAAGAAAAAACAAATTCCATGAAGCTTCAGTGGCAAACAGAAAAAGAGATTCAAAATAAAATTCGCGATCTACGCGCCCAACTAGAACAGTTTCGTAATGAACTCGAAAAAGCTGAGCGAGGAGCAGATTTAAATAGAGCTGCAGAATTGAAATACGGTCGAATTCCAGAGGTGGAAAAGAAATTAAAAGAATTTGAATCCAAAGAATCTGGCGATAAACTTTTAACTGAAGTCGTTACAGAAGAAGAGATCGCCGACATTGTGTCCAAATGGACTGGCATTCCCGTTTCCCGCCTTGTGAAAGGCGAACGAGAAAAGTTGTTGTCATTACCTGAAATCCTACATCGAAGAGTTATTGGACAAGACGAGGCCGTAGATTTGGTTGCCGATGCTGTAATTCGCGCTCGTGCGGGCATCAAAGATCCAAAACGGCCGATTGGTTCGTTCATCTTTCTAGGACCAACCGGAGTGGGGAAGACAGAGCTTGCTCGTGCACTGGCAGAATCACTTTTTGATACTGAAAATAATATTGTCCGTCTGGATATGAGCGAGTATATGGAAAAACATTCTGTAGCCAGAATGATTGGTGCGCCCCCGGGTTATGTTGGATACGAAGAAGGCGGACAATTAACAGAGGCTGTTCGACGAAAACCCTATTCTGTAATTTTATTTGATGAGATTGAAAAAGCACACCCCGATGTATTTAATATTCTGCTTCAAATCTTGGATGACGGCCGAGTTACGGATTCTCAAGGACGCACCGTGGATTTTAAAAATACTGTAATCATAATGACTTCAAACGTGGGATCTCAATACCTGATCGAAGAAGTGGCTGACGGAAAAATCCCAGACAAGACACGAAATAAGGTGCTTGATGATTTACGCCATAATTTTAGGCCGGAATTTCTAAATCGCGTTGATGAAGTTATTCTATTCAGCCCGCTTGGGAAAAATGAAATTGCCCAAATTGCTGAGCTTCAAATTAAGCAAATTGAAAATCGACTCAAAGACCGAGGGATTTCAATTGACTTGTCTGAGCGGGCCAAAAATTTTGTCACGGAACACGGGTATGATCCGGTCTATGGTGCTCGACCGCTTAAACGGTATTTGCAGAAACACCTGGAGACCCAAATTGGTCGCAAAGTTATCGCCGGTGAAATAAAAGACGGCAAAACCCTTAAAGTTGACGTCAAAGACAACGAGCTCGTCATTCATTAACGGCGACGCACCTGCTTTTTGTTGTCTTGATCGTTAGGATTGAATAAATTGGTTCCATCCCAACGGGGGGCCAATTATGATCCTGACTGACAAAGAAATTCTAGCCTGCATTGAGCGCCGATCCATTGTTGTCTCTCCCTTTGATCCCAAATGCTTAGGCACAAACTCATATGACGTTCACTTGGGTAAAACGCTTGGCCTCTACAAAGACGAAGTTTTGGACGCAAAAAAACACAACCAAATAGAGTATTTTCAAATTCCGCCGGAAGGATACATATTGAAGCCAAATGAATTTTATCTTGGCGTCACCGAAGAATACACAGAAACCCATGAACACGTGCCTTTTTTAGAAGGCAAATCAAGCGTTGGACGCCTTGGAATTGATATTCACGCCACTGCTGGTAAGGGTGACGTCGGATTCTGCAACCACTGGACATTAGAAATTTCAGTAAAAAAGCCCGTCCGAGTTTATCATAATATGCCAATAGGCCAGTTGATTTATTTTGAGATAAAAGGTGAAATTCAGAATCTGTACAGCAAAAAGCCATCAGCAAAATACAATGACCGCAAAACAATCCCCGTCGAGTCATTTATGTTTAAGAATTTTGACTTGTGAAACGACTTAAAATTCCGCTAAGTGTAGTTGCCCCTAAAATTAAAATGATCCCGAACATGGCATAAAAATCGAGTGTTTCATTGAACAAAAAGTAACCGATCATAAGCGACAAGGGAACTCCGAGATAATTGAATATCGAAATTTTTGAAGCTTTGTCCGCATGATAAGCCTTTGTCATATAAAACTGAGCAAACTGAGTCACAATCCCAATGGCCGCTAATATCAATAAATCAGATGGCGACGGCAGGACAAACCTCCAAAATAAAATCGGAAATAAAAGCACAACCGAGGTCAGCGGAAAATAAAAAACAATTCTTAGTGGCGGATCAAAGTCCTTTAGCTTCCGTACAAAAGTATAGGCAATTGCAGAACAGAGTGCCCCCATGACCCCAACGGCTAAATTAAACCATGGTATGGCCATGTCAAAACCGCGCACCAATATGATGCCTGCAAAAGCGATAAAAATCAGGAACCATTGAGCGCGGAATGTCTGCTCTTTCAAAACAAAAATTGCCGCTATCGTTGCAAACAATGGGGAGAGATTTTGAATTACTACGGCAGAGGCCAGCGGCAACTTTTGAAGGGAATAAAAGTAGAATAACAATGCCAAGGTCCCAGCAAACCCTCGTAAAATTAAGACTTTAGTGTTTGTTCCCTTAAAGGAAATCTTTTCCTTTTTCATCCAAACTGCACACAAAATAAGCGATATTAGGGCGCGGAAAAAAGCGATTTCGTGAAACGGTATATGCGAAAGGTATTTCACCAGCGCATTCATGATTGTAAATAAGACCACGGAGTAAAGAATGTATCGAATTGCTGATGACATGAGTCAAAGCCAAAATATCACCTTGCCTAGGCAGGGTCACGGAGAGATTATTTGCAAAGGAGAAAACCAAATGAAAACCAAATGCAACCGACGTGATTTTTTAAAAAGCGCTTCCTTAACTGTAGCAGGTCTTACTACTCTGAGCGTATTCGGCGCTCACGCTGAAGAAAAGAAAAAGAAAAAAGCTGAAAGCTCGGCGACGGGTGGGGCAGCTGCTCTAGCAGACCCGACAAAGGGCAAAGCAAAAGAATTAAAATACGTTGAAGACGTCTCTCATGTAAAAGATCCTGCCCTTAAAGTTGAAAAAATGGGTGTTCCATTTGCAAAACAAGCTTGCCATAACTGCATTCTTTATCAAGCAAAGGGCAACGGTATCGGAGTATGCACACTAATGCTTCCTGATCCAAAACATATGGTGAAAGAAAACGGTTGGTGTATGTCTTGGGCTAAAAATCCTAACGCAACTACCTAGTCGCCCACAAAGTTCTGCTGATTAAAATACCTTCGGCATTGTTCGCGTCCAAGACGCGAACCTTTTTAATGTTAAGTGCCCTCATATAACCCAAAACGAGCGCTAGGTTCGATACATCAGTGCTTGCATATTTTCCGCCAATTTGTTCATCAGTCTTATCCGCTTGTTGTTCCAATACGGACAGCACGTCCTCTGGCCCGTATTCTGTTTTATGGATCTGGTCTTTGATGCTAAATCCATGGACCGATCCAACGCCATATACAACGCCATTTGCAATTTTGATTTCTTCTTTTACTTCCGCGGGTACACTCATCAAACCGTCTTTTTCGGCTATTCGAACCGCCACTTCAATTTCAACCGCAGACAATGGATTGGGGCTACCTGATTTCGCTTTTTTAATTTCTTTTAGAACTCGATCCCTGAAACTAATCGCAGCAAGCTTTCCACCAAAGAACAAAATCTTACCATCACGCAGGCTTGTGATCTGCATACTTCCGCCGCCTATATCCCACACGATAAGTTGCTTGTTTGGAACTTTGGTCATTGCAGAGTAAAGCCCCAAAATGGCCTCGTCCTTTTGGGCAATCACTTGAATTTTTATACCAAGGTCAGAATAAATGGACTGGAAAAATTGAGAGGCGTTTTTTGCATCTCGGAAAACAGACGTTGCAACGCCCGCATAGTTTCCCTCTTCCACACCAAGCCCCTTGGCCTTTGCTTTAAAGTCCCAGAAAGTTTTCTTTGCCTGATCCAAAGTACTCTGCGGAAAAATGCCTTTTGATTTTTCAAAGAGCTCTTTGAAATCAATTTTTGCCTGATCTTCACTCAAAATTCTCTTAAGCGAGTCAGTACATACATTAATGTCGGCGACCTTCATTCGAATACCTGCCGAACCTACGTCAAAAGCTGCCCTTCGAACTATGCAACTGTCTTTTGGGGCCTGATAGAGCCAAACCCCGGCAAGTAGAAGCGCTATAATCAAACCAATTTTTTTCATTTAAGAATTTCTAGGCTATTGATCATTATATCGTCGAGCCGATACTGCTTTTTGGAAAAATTTCATGATCCCTGTCATAGTTCCATAAACAGTTAAAGTGCTCGTGATGCCGTCTAATTTTAGTTATATTCTCTGGTATAAACAAAAAGTTAAGGCATCGGTTACGGGAGGATTGGGATGGCGTATCCAGAGGCGGTCAGGGGCAAACTTTTATCGAAATTCGTTTCGGTCCTGATGTCCATTAGCATCCTTTTTTCGCAATTTCCAGTCCAAGCGCAACTGGCTTTTGACTACACCCAGCTTACAAACATCGATGTCGATTCTGCCGTTGAGGGCAAACCTCTTTCCTCTGCCGAAGAGACTGAAATCAAAGATATTTTAAAGCTCCCCACGCAACACACCCTAGAAATTTTAGCTCTACTAAAAGGGCTCTACAATACGATGGTCAATGAGGAACGCGAGCTCGGCGAAGAAGCAATTATTAAGATTCTTAGAAAAAGAAAGGACTCAGAAAACATTTTCTATGAAGTAAATGGGATTGGAAAGGCCGAGCCTATGGTAATAGATGTCGGCATGGGACGAAAACCGATTATTATCACCCGAGTTCGTCATGACGGATTAAAAATGTCGCTCCTTTTTATCGATAAAAATCAAATTGATCTTGCTGCTTTGGAGGCCTTTGAACTCGCCGACCGAACAGGGCTTCTGGCTTTATACGAACCTTTTAAAGGCCTCCCGCCAGAGCAAATTAATACAGAGATAGTCTATCAGCGTCTGTTAATTAAAAAAATCAGAAAAATTTGGGCTGGAGTATTAATGGCCAAATGGAACCCGAGCTTGGAATACTCACCACTCGTAAAATTAGATGATAAAAAAATCGATCCTCAGGTGGACAAAAATATTCGAAACGATGTTGCTACAGTATTGCAAGCACCGTTTTCTGAAGTCCGTAAAAAAAGTTGGTTTAAATCAAAACTCGATAAGGCCTATACCTTGTGGGTGGACTATGCGGCACAGGAAAAAATTGGTTCGGAAAAACAAGATGGAAACCGAGCTCTTCTTACTGTTCTCTTCGACGGAAACTCTGGCCAACCTCCCGTCGTTAATAAAATACAAAGACCCAAGGCGACGACCCTGGAGTATTGGAAAAAGTACTGGCGGGCAATCTGGGAGCCACCAAATTACAGCCAAGAGACCTGGTCCAACAGTACGGGCTGGGGGAAAATCCGAATTCTCGCCACGGGTGATTACCTAATGGGACTTGGCTTTGGATTGGCGCTTGGCGGTCTTTCCTTTCTGATGTCATCATTTTTCCCAGACTCGCTTCCTCTTGGCCTTACCCCTGCAATGGTGGGCTCCATTTCGCTTGGATGGAGCATTTTCTTTGGGGTGTTCACGCAAACCTGGCAGAATTTTACTTATCGAGGAAATGATTTCATTCGTTTTCTAAAGAACTGGTCGACAGGCATCGGTCAATCGTATCACTTTAATCTTGTATCTGAGGAAAGCCTTTCTGTCTTAAGTCAAAACGATCAAATCGATTTGAATGCAATCAAAGCACACTCCGATATTTTAATTAATCAATCGATTAAGTCCTCTTCTAAAACTTCGCTACAAGAAAAATATCGATTCAGGGCAAGAAAGGGGGAGTCGGACGGAAATTTAAAAATTCCGTATTTTAAAGTTACAGCCCCCTGGAAGGCCAATAATTTTATGGAATTTGAAAGCGTCGAAAACACGTTTGATCTGTTGAAATATGCAAAAAAAGCCGTTGAGTTATTTTCGATAGACCCACTCGGCGAAGCGAATTGGGAAAAATATTTCCGTTTTACAATTCCAGATTTAAAAATCAAAGTTCCATGGGTTCACACCAAAGAAACAAATCCACAGACAGGGGAAGAAACTCAGCTTGCATGGGATACAAAAATTCCAAAACGAAGCTTTGAGGGACAAAAACCACAGTTATTGACTACCCCGATCGGGCTACTATCGCGTTTTGGATATACAATTTGGGGTATTCCTCTGGGACACATACTCTATGCACTTTTGGGACCATTTGGAGAAATTCAGCAAGTTCGGTACAAAACAGCCTACGCTGAAAAAATAAATGAAGTCTATGGTGAAACACATCCTTTTGCACGTCGGATTCAACAAGAAGCTCAGCTTGCTCGTGCAAAATGGAACAGTTTAAAAGAATACAAAATTCGAAAAATCTCAACGCTATTCACTGACGGGAAAGAATATTACGAGTTCAAAATTCCTTACTCACAATTCATAGGTTACTACTTTAAGGTTATTCCCCAATCGTTAGAAGCGGCAAAGGATGTGCTCCGTTGGCTTACGCTCAAAACTTCAGCAATCACCTATACAACATACGAGCAAATGAAAGCAAGGAAGGCAGCCGCAACAACAGCGACTTCCGCAATAGGACGCACGCAAAGCGAAAAGGATCGACTCTGTGTCCAAATTTTCTCATTTGCGAATTCGAATTAAAAAATTATTTTACTTCTTTATGAAGTGTGTGACGTTTCAAAAAAGGATTGTACTTTTTCTTTTCTAAACGCTCCGGGTGGGTCTGCGTGTTTTTAGTCGTTGTATAGCGAGAAGGTGATTTCCCTTCCTTGCGAGCCTCTGTGCATTCCAATGTAATAATTCTGACTTTACCTTTTTTCGCCATAACGACACCTCTATTATGAAGCGAGGAATTTACAGGGTTTTATAATCAAAATCAAATGCTTAATTCCCCGCAGCAAGAAAGAAAGGCATTGATTTGCTATAACTCCGTTTTCATACTGGAAGTATATGAAATTAGGCCGAATTTTTACTACCCTAAGCGCAGCTCTCATTTCCCTTTCTGCACAGGCTAATGTTGTTGGAACGGATGCTCAAAACTTCAACCCTGTCACAGACGGTTTGGATTTTGTGACGGTTCACTCGTCTGAGACCTTGAACCCGGGGATCTTGAACTTGGGTCTATTTCTGAACTATGGCGTTAACACCCTACCCTATTTTCAACCGAACGCGGTCTCTCGAACACACGTCAACGACACATTGACCGGACTTGATTTGAATTTTGGGGTCGGCCTAACGAAGAATTGGGATATGGGATTTAGCTTCCCACATATCATAGCCCAATCTGTAGATGGCAATTTAGAACAGGGCTACTTTGCCAAAAAAGGAAACACCGAAGTTCGGTTTAATACTAAATACCGATGGTTTGGAAATGACGATGGCGGCTTTGCCACGATCTTTTCGATGAATTTTGATCGAATTGAAAATAACCCCTACACGGGCCTTGGCGCCGGCCCAACCTTTAACTTTGAATTTGCATATGACCGTGCGATTTCAAAACTTGCAGCTGCGGCCATTAACCTCGGTTATCGCCTGAGAAACTCTGGTGACCCGGTTGTGAGTATACCGATTTCTCCCTTCGAAGATCAGTTTATTGGCTCGCTGGCCGCAAGCTATCTATGGAACAATGTTCGACTGATCAGCGAGATCTTCGGAAGCTTTCCCGCCCATCAGACCGACGAATCCACGGATCGAACCCAGTCTTCGCTCGAGCTTTTGCTCGGCACAAAGTACAACGTTACCCATGAACTTGCATGGCATGCAGGGGTTGGGACCGAACTTTCCCATGGGACATCTACCCCGGATTGGCGAATCTACACAGGTGTGAATTATACAATGGGCCCGCTTTGGGGTAAAGACAGAGCCCGGATTTACGCCAAGGGCACCCCTGAGGTGGAAGAAGACCTAGAGGACACTCCGGAGGCCGAAGAGGTCTTTGTTGTTGAGGGTATCACCTTTGAATTCGATTCTTTTGCGCTCACTCCTCTGTCACAGGAGGTCCTAAAACGCCTTGCCGAGTACCTAAAAAAACCGCCTACGCTTAAGCAAATGGTTATTCAGGGGCACACGGATTCCATTGGGCCTGAAGAATACAATCAAAGGCTTAGTGAAAACCGTGCAAAATCCGTTATGGAATTCTTAATTTCCCAAGGTATTGCCAAAGAAAAATTGTCCTCTGTAGGCTACGGTGAAACCCGCCCAATCGCAGATAATGGCAACTATCAGGGCCGCCAGAAAAATCGTCGTGTAGAATTCCAGATCAACCGCCAATAAGTTCCAGAAAGGGGGGACGGTGTACTTTCTCTATTTTCTTTTAGCGGTCGGGCTGGCTACCGACTTCACGACAAGTGATTATTTGAGTCAAATCGATCAATACGTGGGGGAAAGACCTTTCTGCGAGACCTTCCCAAATTTGGAAAAACACGAATATGAGCGCGAAACATGCTCGGGATTTGGTTGCGACAAATGGAATTACTTTGTGCAGAGCCGCTGTGGCAGCGGAGCGGCTACGCTCGAGTACACTAAGAGCAATGGTCAAGTTTATCAACGGCTAGAGTTTAAACAACAGTCATGGTCAAATGAAAATGGCAACCTGATTCGAATGTTCAAACGAAACGCGGAATCTTACGGAACTCGATTTGAGATTACAGACGTGGCCGTAACAGACGATTTTTTGATTGCTCAATACCAGATTTATCGAGGTTCACAACTTATGTCTCAGGGTGCCTGGCACCTAAAAGCCACTAACATCTTCGGCCAAATGTTTTTTCGCTCTGAAACTGTGAAATATCCTTTCGATGAGGTGCGGATTGATCGATACAAGTTTTAACTTAGGCTGGCGAGTTATCTGAGAATCGTTCTTTGCGCCATTGCTTTAGTTGACGTTGAATATTTTTAACCAGATCCTCCATTACATCCTCAAACTCTAAACCAGAAACTTTTGTCTTAAAGGCGCCGGCGCTGGAGTGGATCGAAAAAACCCCTTCGATTACGCTTTCGTTTGATTGAAACGATACAACAACCGCCGCATCACTTGGGGCCTCATCCATAATTTGAGAAATTCGAAGACCAAGAAGCTCGCGCGCTTCCTGGCCGGGTTCAAAACCGTAAAAATTTAACGTGCTAAGTGGCATAGGTATCCTTGGCAATGGGTATAAGCGTCATGCCCTGTTTATAAGATACCTTCTTGCCTGTCAACCCAGTCTCGTGGTTTTAGATAATCAGATAGGCGAGATTCCGGACTTCCTGGTTCTGGAGTAAAGTTGTACTCCCAACGAACCCGCTTTGGTAATGACATCAGTATCGATTCGACCCGTCCATTTGTTTTTAAACCGAACAACGTGCCACGATCATAAATCAAATTGTACTCAACATACCGGCCGCGGCGAATTTCTTGGAATTCTTTTTGTTGATCCGTAAACGGCGTATTCATTCGGCGCAAAACAATGGGGATATAAGAATCTAAAAACCGATTGGCCGTAGCTTGAACCATCTCAAAAGTTTCGTTTGAAGCCACTTGATAATCAAAAAAGATTCCGCCGATCCCGCGGGTTTCGCCACGATGGGGAAGGTAAA
The DNA here is from genome assembly GCA_963169515.1 of Bdellovibrionota bacterium. Lineage (GTDB taxonomy): Bacteria > Bdellovibrionota > Bdellovibrionia > Bdellovibrionales > JAEYZS01 > CAUJEF01. Next base: position 6,873 of record CAUJEF010000093.1, on the reverse strand, counting down.
AGTATTCGTCGCATTTCTCTTTAAATTCCAAATACTTGCCGTATGGACTTAATGCTTCAGAGTAGGTTTTATGAAAATGCCTACAGTCTTCGTCAAAGGGATAATATGGGGTCAAGTCTGCTCCTCCACCGAACCAACCTGCCTGCCCACGTTCAATGTATCGGAAGTTTGCATGAACCGAGGGAACAAAGGGATTTATTGGATGCAAGACAAGTGATATTCCAGTTGCATAAAACTGATTGCCATCACCCATGGGCATTGAGGCCGCAAATTGAGGATTTAATTCCCCATAGACTTCAGAAAAATTAACACCGCCCTTTTCCAAAAATACACCCTCTGAATACACACGTGTTCGACCGCCGCCACCCCCGTTTCGATCCCAAAGATCTTGGATATAAGATTTTTTATTAATCTCAGTAATCTTGGCGCAGATTTCATCTTGGGTAGTTTTAAAAAATGCAGCTGCTTTTTGTCTCATACACGGAATGATTTAGACGAATTGCCCTACAAAGACAAGCTCAGAGGCCGGGGCTGACTTTTTTGAGTTTAAAAGGAGTTGCACCGCTGAATTTACGAAGCTTTCTCGGGGTTCGTGGGGGCAACACCGACGCTGGTCTACGATTCATTCGCAATAATTTCTGCTGTGCCACGAATTGCAGACGATCCTGCTGGTATCTATGATCTGCATGGACACGCTCCCGCCGTTGATATTCCGCAGCTTCGCTGGCCTTCTCTTTCAGGTCTGCGAGCTCTTCTTTAGAGTTGTCCTCAATTGGTTGCCGATCTCTCCATTCTACATATTCTTTACGTGCGCGCTCATAGTCAGCTGCTTCGCGCGCTCGAACTTGAGCGTATTCGTATCCAGCGGCACGTTCATGTGCCTCTTCGCGATCCCTTTCGCGAAGATACTCCAAATAATTTGGATCTTCGGCCATACGAATTTGGTCTTCGACATCAATTTCAGCAAATGCCGAAAACCCAAACAAAACTAGGCACATTACAAATAACAATCGCATACCCACTGATCGGATTTCAGAGGTTATTTTTTGAGAAAATACTGGCCTTTTTTACGTCATTTTGAGAACGTGGGGCATGAGTTCAAAGATCCATTACGAATCAGGTCTAGGAAATTACATCTCGACCGAAGTCGTCAAGAACACACTCCCTCTCGGGCAAAACTCCCCACAGAAAGTTGCCCATGGTCTGTATGCCGAGCAAATCAATGGCTCTGCATTTACGGCACCACGCGCACGCAACTTACGCTCGTGGATGTATCGTATATTGCCCTCTGCAGTTCACTCTGAATTTAAACCCTATAAACACAGCTCATGGCAAAGCTTCCCAATCAACGATCAACAAAGTCCATTGCAATTGCGGTGGGACCCTTTCCCATTTCCTAAAATAGACGTGAATTTAATTGATTCCGTAACAACCTACTGTGGCAATGGAAACTTAAAAATGAACGTCGGCTGTGCCGTCCATATGTATAGCTGCAACGAATCCATGAAAGATTATTTTTCAAATGCTGACGGACAAATGCTCTTTGTCCCACAAGAAGGGGCCCTTCTTTTGGCGACTGAAATGGGACAACTCGAAGTTTCTCCAAATGAAATCGCCGTCATTCCACGCGGAATAAAATTCAAAGCTGAACTGTTGGGAAAAAATGCTCGTGGTTATATTTGCGAAAACTATGGTAGCCCCTTTCAGCTCCCTGAACTCGGTCCCATAGGTGCCAATGGCCTTGCCAATGCTCGTGATTTTAAAATTCCAACCGCCTGGTTCGAAGATACAAAAAAAACTGTCCGATGGATTACAAAATTTGGTGGTAACTTTTGGTCCTCGGAATTAAAACAGTCCCCCCTAAATGTTGTCGGGTGGCACGGGAATTACTATCCCTATAAATACAACCTGAACGATTTTAATACGATTGGGTCCATCAGCTTCGATCACCCTGACCCGTCTATTTTTACTGTTCTAACATCGCCATCAGTGGATACAGGGACGGCTAATATTGATTTTGTTATCTTTCCTCCTCGGTGGCTCGTGGGTGAAAATACATTTCGTCCGCCATATTACCACCGAAACTACATGAGTGAATTTATGGGTCTTATTCATGGCGAATATGACGCAAAAAAGGAGGGCTTTTTGCCCGGGGGGGCAAGCCTTCACAACCGTATGTCGGGCCATGGCCCGGACGCCATTACTTTTGAAAACGCCAGCGCCGAGAATCTGAAACCACAAAAAATTGAAAACACCATGGCCTTCATGTTTGAAAGCCAATATCCATTTGATGTCACCCCATCCCCGCTTAATAGCGGCCTGCTACAAAAGAACTACTTAAGCTGCTGGAAAGATTTGAAACCACAATATAAGTGACCACATTGTTTGCATCGTCGATGTAATCTTTATAAGCTACTGTATACAGGCGGGAATATCAGGCCAACTTCGTCTATAATGGGGTCCCACGAAAGGACCCCATGAATACGATTTTAAGTAGCTTTTTAGCCCTTACATTAATTTCAAACATTGGCTTTGCCGCAGGCAGCACACCTGATCGGTCACGATCATCAGGCCCTGATCGTGGCAGTGACCGATCTGGCAGTAAAGACGGCAGCATCGACGATACACACGGCGAATACTCTCCGGATAGCGTTGGCGGAACTGACAGGAATTGGGACGACGTCGATTGGTCATCAGGAAATCGCAGTGGCGATTCAGTCGACCGACGCGAAATCGACCAAATCTATATTGGTAAGTTTTTAGCACTTAGACAAATTTTTCAGGCTGTAGATCAAGAGACTCTAAAAAAAATCAAAACGACATACGAACCGGAAGTTGCTTTATGGGCTACTATCGGCGCGGGCTTAGGGGCGGCATGGATTTTCATTAAAACAAACCCGGGTCAAGCGGCTCTTAGAGCAGGAAATTATGGGCTTCGCGCCACTGCAGGATTAGTTCTCACAATGATTACCTATTCTGCCAATGCCGGAGAAAATTATCAGGCCATGGCCGATGAAGACATATTTAATCTTTTTGATAAGAAGTTTTGGGATCAAGAGGCAATCCAATATGCGCTTCTTCCAAGCTTCCGAACAAAGATTGAAAAAATCATGGATGTCGCAAATAGAAACCTTTGCGGAAATACCTTTGCCGGTAACCCAGAACAAATTCAAGTGTTCTGTTCTTATCCGTAAAACTATCAAACAGCCCGCCGTTTTAGTGTCTCATGTTGAGACACTAAAATAGGCCAAGACACCTTTAAATCTTTAATAGCGTGCGCTTTTAATTTTTAAAAATATCTCTATTGACCTCGACTTTCGTCTTTAAAAAAACGTCCTGGCCTCCGAAAAGTAAAAGGTTGGGGGAATGTATCGTGGACGTAAAACTCAATAGATTAATCTTGTTTATCTTGACGATATCAGTGTCTGCCCATGCCCAAGACTACGTCCCTGGCGAACTTATCGTTAAATATAAGGGCAAAAAATTTTCTGCCTCAGCTCAATCTGCATCTCAAAAAATAATGAACGAAAAGGGAATGAGCCTAAAATCATCTTGGCACGGTCTCAATATGGATCACTTTGCATTAAAGCCAGGTGATGACGTTGAAGCTGCAGCCCAAGATCTGATGCAAGACCCGAACGTAGAATACGCCGAGCCAAACTACTATCTAAAAAAAGCCACAGAGAACCTGCCTGACGAGGTCATGACAAAGGAACAGTTCGAAGTTCTTTTTAATGAGTACTCAAACAGCGACGCAGAGGTTGGCGCACAAAATATTTCTTATTCCCAGACGGGCGCTCCGGTTGAAATTCCCGAAGCTTGGGCACAAATGTCATCCACCTCATATAAACCTACCATCGCGGTGATCGATACGGGTATCGATCTTCAGCACGTTGATTTGTCTAGCGCGCTTTGGGCGAACACCGGCGAAATTCCAAGTAACGGAATTGATGACGACGGCAATGGTTTTGTCGATGATATCAACGGCTGGAATTTTGTGAATAATAACAACAATCCCGATGACTGTGACGGACATGGAACACACGTAGCCGGCATTATTCGCGGGACAAGCCAAGATATTTTGGCCAATCCCCTTCCTGCTGCAAAAATAAAATTAATGGCCGTGAAATTTTTGGACTGCAATGGCAACGGAACAACCTCTGCGGCGGTCCAATCGATATATTATGCTGTGAATAATGGTGCACGGGTTCTCAATAACTCCTGGGGCGGGGGAAGCTACTCATACTCGCTCCATGAAGCTATCGCTTACTCTTATTCCCACCAGGCTTCGTTTGTCGCCGCTGCCGGGAACTCGGGCCTCAATAACGACGTAAGCCCGATGTATCCGGCCTCATATAATGTACCTAATATTATTTCTGTCTCAGCAACAACAGATGCAGACAATCTTGCATCATTTTCAAACTACGGCGTTTCGAAAGTACATCTTGCATCCCCAGGTGTGGGCATTTACAGCACATACCTCAATAATATGTATGCAAGTCTATCGGGCACCAGTATGGCAGCTCCATTCGTATCAGGAGTCGTGGCCATCATGGCTCGTGAAAAGCAAACAATGAATGGCTATCAATTGAAGCAACTGATATTAAACAATGTCGACACAAAATCAAATCTTAATGGCGTTGTCCAAACTGGCGGTCGCGTGAATGCCCTGTATTCACTGAATGCTGCTCAATCAGCGGCCGTAGATACGTACCAACCCTCTTATGACGTTTCAGCCAATGGTAACCGTGGGCCCGCATCAGATATGCAAAGTGGCGGGGGCTGCGGATTAGTTTCTAAACTCTACAAAGACTACAATGACAACCAAACAAAATTTCAAGGTCCTCACAACATGACACTAAACATAGTTCTTGTGGGACTTTTGATTGCACTCCCGTTCGCGCTTGCAATGGCCCTCAAAACGCAAGGTCAAACGCGACGCCGTTGGGATCGTTTCAAGCTCGGTTCAAAAATTTACGTCGAAACTATTCGCGGCGAATTCTTGGGATCTGTCGGCACAATTTCAATTGGCGGTTTAGAGCTCAAAACAGACCAGCATCTGGCAATGTCTGACAAAGTCCGAATGGTCATCGAGTCCCCAGACGGAAAAGAATTCGTTGAGGTTCACGGCAAGATCGTTTGGTGCAATGAAAATGGCGGCAGCTTTGGTGTAAGCTTCGTCGAAGTCCAAGAAAAATCGTTGCTTACAATCCATACTTGGACCAAACAACTCGTAAAAGCGAACTAATCTTTTATTCCAACATTCTTGCAATTGTCGGGCTTAAATCCACTTTGCTCTGCTCACGAATTTCTTTTTTCCAGTTCACTAAAACATTGTTAATCCGCGGATAAGCAACCATACGATCGGACATACCTTCGGACTCTTTTGGAGTAACAATTTTCTTTTCTTTGAGCCTCACGATATATTGCGTCCCGAAAGCGTCATACAGGCGTTTGCCCAAAGCGCCTCTTTCCAAGCTAAACGCGTCTGCAATCAATTGAGTGTTTCTTCCAATTTTTGGAATATCCGTAGCCTCTAAAGTGAATGGACCCGTTTCCTCCCATTTCAAACCCAATCCTTGAGCTCGTTTGACAGCCTCATTGGGGTTTGTCGCATAAATTGCGGCAATATCATTAATTTGGGCTTTAACGTCTCCATCTTTTAGCTTTTCATTTTTAGTCGGTTCAAGCTTTATAAACTCAAGATTCATTTGGTTGGATTTCAATAGCTTTGCCTTTTCAACTTCCAAATCCGAAGTCACAAAACTCGACTGCAACACTTTCATGAATTTTTGATACAATAGCTGTTTGCGTAAGCGCTTTTCAAAAGTTGAATCGTATTGAAGGTAACGCTCATAGTTTGAGCGCTGAAATTTTCCGTTTTCCAAAAACCCCTCATTACTCATAATGCTGTCAACAATCTCAGCGTCTGAAACTCTGAATCCGCCTTTTTGGGCAAACTGTGAAATCAATTCCAAATCAATAAGTTGATTAATTGCGTTATTGCGAATATTTTTGTCTGCGTCGGGCCCATCGCCATATAAGAACTTGTATCTCGACATATTTTCCGTTGCAGTTTGAAAGTCACGAATTGAGATCAATTCATTGTTAACGCGGGCCGCATACCCGCCACCAGCACCCATATTTGACGAAAATCCAAAAAACACAAATACGATGATGATTGCGCCGAAAATGAGCCAGGCAATAAGATTTTTTTTAGTCACATTTTTCTTCAGTTGATCGAGCATGAGAACTCTCCCTATTTAAGGATCTCATTTCAATCATTTTTCCGTCACATATCAAGCCTTTTCTTAAGCCACATCTTTAACTTTAAATGATTGAAACTTTCGCTGAAATTTTGATACCCTAAAAGAGACATAGGGGTGACCGTTTGGGGCTTTTTCCGCTTAGTTTAAAAAAACTCATTTTCCTCTGCTTGATCATTGCAGTTCCAATTCTGACGATTAACGTTCAGCGTAAGTCGGGAGATATAGATTGGTTTTTGAAACCTTTCTACATTGTGTCGACAAGTCTGCAAAAACTCTATGTCGGCTTCAGCTCTCAGGTTCGGGGTACCACTTCCCAATACTTAAATTTGATCGACATAAAAAAAGACAATAAAAATTTACAAAATGAAGTCTCTATGCTGAAGGCACAGCTTGTACAGCTAGAGGAAATTCGCCTCGAAAATCAAAGGCTGTCTCGCCTACTTGATTTTAAAGAAACAACTCCGTTTGAATTAATTCCCGCAAAAGTTATTGGGCACGACCTACTTCGCCAACACGCGACCCTTATTATCAATAAGGGAAAAAAATCTGGCATCGTTGCCGGCCAGGCTGTCATAACTCCTGACGGTGTCGTAGGTTCTGTGCT
>CAUJEF010000092.1 GCA_963169515.1 Bdellovibrionota bacterium | reverse complement strand
CTAAGGGTGCCAGACACCAACCGTCCGTATGCCGGACGATATGGAAGCCAAATTCAAAAATAAAAGAGGAGCTGAAAAGCTCCTCTTTTATTTTTGCTTATAAATATTTTCGTCCGGCATACGGACGGTTGGTGTCTGGCACCCTTAGGCGGCTTTTACACCGCGCTTGCGTGCTTGGGATGGGTCGATGTTGTATTGCTTCACCTTTCGATAAAGTGTAGCGCGACCAATGCCAAGAGCCTTTGCTGCTTCTGTTAGATTTCCTTTGTATTCGAAGATTGCATTTCGAATTGCCATACTCTCAAGATCATTGATAGTGGACACGGGCTTATCTTTTGAACCAGACCCATTTGCGGGACTTGGAAATGGCAATACGGTTGCACCTGTTAGAGATGAACCTGTAACTTGTCCCATCAGTTGGCTTCTAAAGGTTTTATCTTCCATATGGTTATTCCATTGTTCAGGGGAATATACCTTTACAGATACGTTTCCACCTGTCCCCATTACTTGGGTTTTTTGAATTACCGTTGGGTCATCACTTACGACAATAACAAGTGAACGTCCCATTTTCGACCTCCTCAGTCACCCCAGGTGACCATTTGTTAGATGCTCGATCTGTGTTGCAGATCGAAGTATTCCAACTACCTCAAGTCCTTCTGTGGTAACTTGGAAAATAATATTCCTAAACTGAGATGGGAATCCCCCCACACATGACTCTTATCGGTACATGGAGGGAATAGATGAGACATTTTTTCCTAGCCGATTGTCTCAATTTTATCGTATTAGAACAGATAGGTTAAAAATAAGGCTAAAGTCTAAAGCGTCTCATTCCGATACGCCTTAATCGATTTTACTCAATTTTACTCAATTTCATGGAGAGCACGCGGCCATACTCATCACTTACAAACTGTGCGCGGGCTTGAACCTTATCGTATTCGTCTAATAATTCAAACGTATCTTGTTTGGTATCTCCATTTGTTATTTCAGATGTGGTTCTTTTTACATCCTTGAAGCTTACTTTAAATAAATCTTTGTAAGTTTTTAAAAACGCTTCTTTGTCTTCTATGTATTTGGGGCGCTCGCCGGAATCTTTTTCAGAGAATTCAATCAGGGATAAGGCTCCTTGTTCAAAATGAAGTGCGTATTTTCCCTCCAGAACTCCGAACCGCAACTGGTCCATTTCATTTGGACGGGATCCTAGGCTTGCGAGATCACGACGTGTTTCTTTCGCTAATCTTTTGGCTAAATCATATTGCCAAGACATATCAACCAATGATGAGTCTTGTACGGATGCAATTCCGCGGCTTGCACCTTGAGTTTTTAAGAGCTGTTGATTTAATAGGCCAACGATAAAGGCAATGGAAACTATAGAGGCCGTGATGGCTACTTTTTTTTGATTTAGCTCGAGCTTCATTCGGGCTCTCCTATAGCCGTTAGAATTACGAAACTGCAATACATTATCTACTTGTTTGTCGGCATTTTTGTTTTCTTTGTTGAATAAAGACATTATGACCCCTTCATTAGTTTAATTCATATATATGCCATTTATGTGCCCGACTGCGGGCGGTTTTACCTGTTACGGAATGTTAACTTTTGTACATGTGATTGTTTATTTGCAGATTGAAGAAGATGCGTCTCAAATTGAGACAGTAACAGCATCCATGCGGCTGCCTTTTTGTCTAAAACAGGCCCACAATTTCAGTACCATATTCCCGATACGGTTGCTATGAGTGTGCTTGATAATCAGTTTGAGAAAATCCAGTCGTCCCAGCCAGAAAAGACGGCAGGTCTTGCGAGTCTCCCTGATCGTGCTGCGGCCTTTCTGGTAGACTGCGGGTTTCTTGTTTTATTCATCAGTCTTGTCACAGCTCCATTCAAGCGCAATCTTGATTATGCAGATCTAAATGAAGATGTTAAGGCCTATCTTGTTAATTACTGCTGGATCATCCTTTTAACTTTTTGTTCAATCATTATTTATCAAACATTGATGATTTGGCTGCGTGGGGGAACGATTGGTAAATTGATATTTAAAATTCGTGTTGTAAATATGTGGACTGCCCAAAATCCTAAACTTACAGAGGCTCTGTTGCGCTCGGTTTCATGGGTGTTTTCTGTAATTCCGCTTGGACTGCCGTTTCTAGAAATTATGTCAAATCCGCAGCGACGATCTCTTCATGATCGGATAAACGACACAGTTGTTGTGTCCATTAGCAACCGTCAGGGGATGGCGCCCTCGCGTGAGGAGCGTGCCTTGGTTCACAGCGTGTACTCTTTCTTTCTTGCTTTAGTTTTTATTGCATGTGCTGTTGAAATCAAATCGCTTGTCACGGAGTTTTCGACATTCAACGATTTCTTTGGCTACTTGTCTGAATCTGACTTTGCGTGTGAAGAGGTTACAGAAGCGCAAAAAAATTGGCCTCAGGCATCTGATGTGAAAGAGCAGCGCCTTAACATCGCGTTGGCGCTCTATGCGACAGATGCAATTGATGAGGCCTGCTTGGATGTCGAGGCCCGAAGAACTTTCTATTTTAAGGAAAACTTAGTTTCTGCTTATTTAGCCAAGGCGTTTTCGACAGCTGATGATTCCACGCTTTCAGACGGATATCTTCACAAAGTGTGCGAAGTTGATTCCCAATCCGAGGAATGTGAATTGACAAAAATTATAGTGTTGTGGACCGAGAAGAAGTGGGACGATGCGGCCGAAGTTTTTAGAAAGCTCGAAAAAAGTGAAAAGGCCTATGTGAAAATTTGGGCGATTAAACATCAAGAGAAGAATAAGGATTATTCAAAAGAGCTGGCAACAATTGAAGGCCTGTGGCCGAATTCGGTTCTTAAAGGTTATTTGGGAAGTCATGCGACTGTGGCACTGTGGGGAGCACATCGGAAAGATGAGGCACGCCAAGCATTTTTAGGTGTCTACGACGAAATTCCGTCAGACCAGCAGGAAAGTTTTTCCAGATGGATGTGCGATTCTGAATTGGAAGATGCTTGCGGGTATAAGACAGCAAGCTGCAGCGCATTTTACGATGCAATGGGGTCTGGAGATGTTGCAGAAGATACCGAGGACGCGGCGTCTGTGCTCACATACATCAAATCTATCCAGTGCCAGCCAGATTACAGCAAGGCACTGGCTCAATTAAAGCTAAAAATCGAAGACCCAAATCTGTATTTGTATATCCAGGGGCTTCAGGCCAAGGAATACAAAAAAAAATATGAAGCAAATCAGATCTTTGAAAATCTATTGAAGGAAGTGGATGCAGATCCACAGTTCGCTTACGAGGTTCGGCGGCAAAGTTTAGAATTGATATCGCGGTCTGATGAGCTTGAAGAGATCACCAAACAGTGGCGGAGCGAACAGACGCGAAGTTGGTACTGGCTTCGACTGGGACAAAGAATTTTTAAAAAATACATTGATTTAAATCAGCACATGGAAGCGGCAAAAGTAGGTAAAGAATTGTTGGAAATCGACCCGTATGATTCTGTTTTGCGGAGAGACGTTGTCGTGGCTCTTTTTAAAGGGGGCAAGGTTGATGAAGCCAAGGGGTTAGCTGATGAGATTAGGCGATCTATCGCGTCGACCGACGAATTTGATAACATTCTTATGCAGATGAAACGGACCCAATGATTATTCCAATTCTAAATGGATTTTATTCGTTCGCAAAAACCCCTGTTACCTGGGTATTGTTCGCATCAAATCTTTTTATTTTTATAATTTTTGCCCAACATCAGGAGTCTTATAAGGCGGAATTTGATAAGCTCATGAAAAACGACAACTTTGTGATTTCACAGGGTACTGTATTTGCTCAGTATGTGATTAAAAACACAGATACGCAGCCTAAGTTCTTGAGCGAAATGGCTGCGGCAGGCTTATCCGGGAAAAGGCGACAACTTGAAATTTTAGGCCGCATCGCCATTCGCGATGCAGAGTTTCTGCAAAGCGCGCTCGCCGATAATTACGAGGGCGATGAGGTCGAGGTAGCCTATTGGAAAACCCACTTTAAAAAGCTTCGGTCTATTCAAAGTTCTGATGTCTCATATCTTTTGGGTTATGGCGGATCACAGGCGTCATTTATGAACACATTAAGTTATCAGTTTATACATGGTGGCTTTTTGCATCTGATGAGCAATATGTGGTTTTTGATAATTTTTGGAGCGTTTGTAGAGCTTGCAATAGGTAGCCTGCCTTTGCTGATATTTTATCTTTTTGCAGGCGTTGGTTCTGCCCTGGCATTTACTTTTTTATCGGGTGACACTGCAATTCCGCTAGTCGGGGCAAGCGGTTCGATCAGTGGTCTTATGGGACTGTTTCTAGTTTTAAATTGGAAAAAAACCGCACGTTGTATGTTCTGGTTATTGCCGATTAAGGGATATACAGGCTATGCAAATCTTCCTTCATGGGCCGTAATGGCAATTTGGTTTGTATCAGATCTTACCGGTTATATTAGTCATCTGAAGGAAGAAGGCGGGGTCGCACATGCGGCTCACTTGGGGGGGCTGATTGTTGGTTGCCTGGTAGGATTAGTTTTCTTTAGGGGCAAATCCACGACGGAGAGTGTTCTCAACAACGCTTCGGGGTTCTAAGAATTGCAACAAATAGTCAGGCCCACCAGCTTTACTGCCAATACCAGACAATTTAAAGCCACCAAATGGATGGCGTTCAACCATCGCACCTGTTATTGCGCGGTTGATATAGAGGTTTCCAACTTCAAATTTGTTTTTCACGTACTCAACATTTGCGGGACTTCGCGAATAAATTCCGCCCGTAAGGGCATAATCAGTTTCGTTTGCAATTTCCAGTGCATGATCGAGGTCGCGAGCTTTGATAATTGCAACGACAGGTGCGAAAAATTCTTTTTGGGCTAATTCAGAAAGAGGATCCACATCAATAAAAATAGTCGGTGGGACGAAATATCCTTCGCTGGGACGTTCTGCCTGATATGCAATTTTCGCAGTGGTTTGGTTGCGTTGAATTGCTGCAAGAACGCGTTCCTGGGATTCTTTATCGATCACAGGTCCGACGTATGTTGCGGGATTTTCAGCAGGCCCTACGGTAATACTTCGAGCAGCCTCTAGGAAACGGGCTAGAAATCGATCATAATTTTCTTTAAGCACTATCACACGGCTACAGGCAGAACATTTCTGGCCCTGGAAGCCAAAAGAAGAATATAATACTCCATCGACTGCTTCATCGAGATCTGCATCAGAATCAATGATGACAGCGTTTTTTCCACCCATTTCAATGATACATTTTTTTACATGATTTTGTTTGGGTTGAAGGATTGAGGCTTTTTGCAAAATATGCAGACCAACATCTTTTGATCCGGTAAAGGCGATTAGATCTGTGTCTTTATGATTAACGAGGTATTCGCCCACCTCTTCACCCATGCCTGGCAGAAAATTGATAACACCTGGTGGGAATCCAGCTTTTATAATCATATCCATTAAAAGCGAACCAATAACCGAGCTCTGCTCTGCAGGCTTCATTATGACAGTATTACCGGTTACAGCCGCAGCGGCCGTCATTCCTACTAAAATTGCCAGTGGGAAGTTCCATGGCGAAATTACGACTGCAACACCGCGGGGCTGGTAATGGTACAAACTGGCTTCTCCTGGTACCGATCCAACTTTTTTACCATTCCCAAGCGTTCGCATATTTTGTGCATAGTACTTACAAAAATCGATAGCCTCTGTGATGTCCCCATCGGCTTCAACCCATGGTTTTCCAACTTCAACGACTTCCAAGGCGGTGAGTGAAAATCTATTTTTTCGTATTTGGTCTGCAAGTTTTTCTAATAGGGTGGCGCGTTCTTCAAATGGAAGTTCTTTCCATTCTGGAAATTTACTTCGTGCCACTTGAACGGCTTTTTCTGCGTCCTCTATTGATGCAAGCCCGATCTTTCCAACGATTTCTGTTGGATGAGATGGGTTTACGCTTTCAATAAACTTTTTCGATTCAATCGCTTTATTTTCAATAACAGGCCGAACGACAGTTGGGTTTGTGCTACGCCATTTTCGAATTTGATCAGCCAACTGCTCACGATTTGCCGGATTGTTGAAGTCCAATAATGGTTCATTACAAAAAAACTCGCTTTGCAATGGTGATGCCGATGTTTTTACCAAGTTGTGATGTGGGGGGGCCAATAATTCATCTGTCGAAGTATTTTCGGCGAACTTTGAACGTAAAAAAGATTCATTCGAAGTGTTTTCAAGAAGGCGGCGGACCAGATAAGCCATCCCCGGAATCAGATCCCCCACCGGGATATATTCGCGCACACGAAAACCCATACTTGTCAGAGCTCGCTTGATTGGATCAGCCATACCGTAGAGCATCTGAATTTCCAAACCGTTTTGTGGAACGCCGTAGCGTTCTGCAAACACAAGAGCTGCGGCAACAGAACGTACGTTATGAGAACCCACCGCTGTTTTTACCAATTTAAAATTTTTTATAAGCTCATCTAAGCATTCTTCGTAATTTGCGTCAGATTCTTTTTTATTTTTGTAAACTGGGCAAGGCCAGCCTCGCTGTTCAGAAATAATAGTTTCGTAATCCCAATAAGCGCCTTTGACGAGCCGAACAGAAAAAGGAGTTCCCCTGCGCTTTGCGAACTCGATCAATGACCGGATGTCTGACAGCGAATCGCGCAAGTAGGCTTGGATTACGATTCCAAAATGTGGATAGCTTTTAAACTGGTCTTCCGCGATGATTTGTTTGAATACTTCCAGTGTGAGATTTTTAATATCGAAATGCTCCATATCGATATTAACGAATACTTTGTTTTGAACTGCTATCTCTAAAATAGTGCGCAAACGATCTTTCAACACCGCAACAGTCTTGTCCCATGATTCAATGCTGATTTGTGAGTAGAGCGTGCTTAATTTTACTGAAACATTAACTTTTGGAATTTCACCTATATGATCCGAATCCAATGCAGGAATGGGGTCCCAACTTTTTGCATCTTTTGCAAGCCAATCAATCAATTCAACATACTGTTTTTGATACGATAGAGCTTCTTTTTCGCTCAACGTGACTTCACCCAAAAGATCTACTGTAAAAGTAATTCCGTTTTTCCGTGCCTTCTTTAAAACGGGAAGCGCTTCTTCGGCGTTTTCGCCAGCGATAAACATTTTTGCCATTTGCATGACATTTTTTTTAACAGCTCCGGCAAGTAACCCTGGGGCAAGACTGCCCAGTCCCAAACCCATTCCAAATACCTTTGGCATTTCCCCAGTGCGTGCGTCGGTGAAATATTCTTTTAGATGGCGGGTGACCTCATCGCTTGTGTTCAAATAGGGTAGGACGTCGACAAAATGAAACATTTTTGTTTTAAAGTCTTCGTTTTTCATGGACCACTCCATGATGCGCCCATACCACCAATCTTTGTTAAAGATGCTTTGGGATTCGTTCTCAAGCAGTTCAAAAATTTTTTTGCCTTTTGCTTGGATCTGTGACTGATACTGTTCAAACATAAGTAGTTTTAATTAGCGTAAGTGGGTGCATGAGGCAATTTTAAAGCAAGTATTTTGCCGTCCGGCTCTCAAAGTTTGCCATCCATGGCCAAACTTTGAGCAGGTTCAAGGGCAGACATTCGCTTAGGACCAATCGTTTTATGGTGGCCTGGATTGTTTAGACCGACCTATGGCTAGACTCTATCTCTAAACCCCTGACTTCCTTGAGATTTACTAAAAAAATCGTGACAATAACTATGTGCTAGATAAGTTCATTCATTTTTTTGTCGACCATATCGTCGCAATCATAGAAATCGTCTTTGTTGTCGTAATCCCGATGACAATACTCATTGTTTATCGGTCCTTTAAGCAGGAGCGGGATCAGCTCGACATGAGTGTCGACCAAATGAAAAGCTTGGAAGAAATCCTTAAAAAGCACCTAAGTAAGCTTCCGACCCCTACGGGAGTTGTTTCATCAGTTGGGGTTCCTGCCGAGGGCTCAGCCGAGATGCAAACTCTGATTAAAGAAAAAGAATCAATGATTCATTCCCTGAACGATAAGATTTCCCAGCTGGAGAAGGCAACGCAGACCAATCCAGGCGTGGATCCAAAGGAATGGGAGAAGAAAATAGCGGATTTGAAAGACCGTCTGGCAGAGTACGAAATTATCGAAGATGACATCGCAAATCTTACCTTTTATAAATCAGAAAACGTGCGTTTAAAAGAAGAGCTTGCCAAGCTGGCAGGGAATGTCGGAAGCCCGCCACCAGTTGCCACTACGGTAGCCGCAGCGCCTGCGGCCAGCCAATCAACTGCGGCAGGAACAATTGAAGATCTAATGGCCAGCGCCGCCAATGTTCAAGCGACTGCTGCCGCAGGGTCAGAGCCTGCAACCGTGATCACATTCCCTGTTTCGACGCCATCCCCGGCGCCAGTCAATGTGATGTCCGAATTTGAAGCGGCAGTGAAACAGAAAAATGCTCTAGAACAAGCAACGTCTAAAATCAAACCAGCGAAATCGTCACGCTTGGCGGTCGATGAAGACGACGAAAACCACGCAAAAAAACCTGAGTTTCCAATTGCGATGCCTAAAGAGGGGGACATTATTTCTGAATTTAGCGCAGCTGTTGGCAAGGTTGAGCCGGATAATCCAGGTTTTCAAGCTACAAACGTAGATTCTGAAAAACTGTTGGCTGAAATTGGTGATATGGCAACAAAACCAGTCCCAGAAGCTAAAGAAGCGGGCGACGGGGACGACAGCAAAAAACTTATCAGTGAATTTGAAGCATTTGTGAAAGGATCAAATTAAAATGAAATTTTGTATAATTTTTCTTTGTGCTCTGTTATTCCAGTCAGCACAAGCTTCAAAAACTGTAACTCATGATTTAAAAAACAAAGCCTTCTCAGACAGCAAGACAATGCCAGAGCGCTGGAAGGCGTTTATGGAATTGGTGAAAATTAAAAACAAGGAAAGTCTTCCTGATATTCAACGTGCGCTTAATTCAGACGATTGGTTTATGAGGGATGCTGCGATCAAAGCGCTGCTTTATGTTGATTCTAAAAAGGCTGTAGCCGAAGCAAAAAAAATTCTCAAAGAAGATCCGGCATTGGTGGTCCGCACAAGTGCTGTCGAAATTTTACGTTTTACAAAAGACAAGTCAAGCGCGTCGGCCCTGTGGAAGGCTTTCGAAGACAAAAAGAATTTTAGAAAAAATCAAAGCTTGTGGATCCGCCCTAGGATTTTGTCTGCGTTGATTGAAATGGAAGATAAAAATTTTCCTAAATACAAAGCCGCGTTAAAAGATAACGATAAACGTATTCAAAAAATGGCTAAGTACGCTATTGACAAATTTACTCGAAAGTAAGTTCGCGTTGAATTCGATACAAAATAGACACTTCCTCTAAGCCATCACTGATGAGCCGCTCATAGTTTGAGAAAAAGTCCGTCTTTTTTTCGACTTGCTTTAATATGACGACATTAATTACGTCTAAGCCACCCTTCTTTTCTTTTAAGACACGTATATTGATTTTGTATCGCACGCCATTTTGAATGCTCTGCTGGTGCGGCGGTAGCCAGGCATTGTCGCTACCGATAAATTCCGTTTCTATAGTGCCAGAATCAATGTCATAGGCCTTCAGTGGATACTGGGCGATTGAAATTTGGGCGGCCTTCCAAACTTTTTCGTAGTCATCATAGAAAATACGGGAGCGTGGACCGCCCGTGGCAACTTGAGTGTAGTCTTCATCGCTCTTTTCATGGGAAGTCGTGCATCCCGCAAGAAGAATTATAAGAAGTAAATTAATAATCAAGCGCATTTCGCGAAGCATGTGTTGCATCATTAAATTGTAACGGTCCTTGTGGTGTGGTGATTGCTTTTGTACTTCCAAGGTAAGTTATTTCAAATCGAGTATGTGGAGTTGCTTCCAAAAATCGAACCATTTCTATTGGCAATTGAATTTGAGAGACCCA
This sequence comes from Bdellovibrionota bacterium, assembly GCA_963169515.1. GTDB lineage: Bacteria > Bdellovibrionota > Bdellovibrionia > Bdellovibrionales > JAEYZS01 > CAUJEF01. The sequence goes on along the minus strand of CAUJEF010000092.1, from coordinate 409 downwards.
GTTCGGGGCATAAGATTCCCATACGATCTCTTTATTTTCTGTCATGGAGTTCTCAAAAATAGTGGTGGTCACCTTTGATATTGTAGCATAGGTACCAACTGGGTTAACGCCTTCTTTTTTAGAGGGCGGTACGCACGTTGCGATGTTTGCGGCAATGACAGGCTGCTGAATCGTGTCCAGCGGTGTATTCAGAGGTTCTGCGGTTGATGACAGTGCCAAACTCATTTTTGGAGTAAGGCCTTTGACTTTCCCGTCAGGTCCCACTTTTTTTTCACCATACATAGATATTAAGTAATTATTGGCGGGTGTGTTGCCCAACAACATGGTTAGGCTTTCAGATGGCTTATAAAATTTGTAGTCTGCGGGTATAAAAGTATCCCCACTTTTTATCAATGAGGTTGTGAAGTAG
>CAUJEF010000091.1 GCA_963169515.1 Bdellovibrionota bacterium | reverse complement strand
AACAAAAAAGAATTGGATTCATACCTACATTATGGCCTTTAAGATTTTAGCTACAATCATTTTTGCGTTTTCTTTGCCGGCCACCGCAGACCAACCGTGGGAAGCTGTTGGTAAGACGGCAGACGAAAAGCCGCCTGAAATTCAAGACGTGGGCATTACTGAAAATCTCGGTGGCCAATTGACATTGGGAACCGAATTTACTGATGAAAATGGTCAAAAGGTTACGTTGCAAAAATATTTCCACAAAAATCGCCCTGTTTTGCTGTCCCTTGTTTATTTTGAATGTCCGATGCTTTGTAATTTGCATTTGAATGGTGTTACTGAGGTCTTGAAAAAAACCGAATGGAATTTGGGTAAAGAGTTCGACATGGTTGTAATTAGTATCGACCCAAAAGAAACTCCTGAATTGGCAGCAAAAAAGAAGGCCGCTTATGTGAAATCTTTGGGCCGTGAAGGGGCTGAAAATGGTTGGCACTTTTTGACGGGTACTCAGGAAAGTATAACCGCAGTCGCTTCAACCGTGGGTTTTAAGTATAAATGGGATAGTCCCACCAAACAATGGGCGCATACGGCTGCAATGTATGTTTTAACCCCGACGGGCATGATCTCGCGCTACCTGTTTGGAATTCATTTTACAGAAAAAGATTTAAAGCTTGCGCTATTGGAAGCGTCGAACGGGAAAATCGGAAACGTAATTGACCATCTTATGCTCTATTGTTTCCAATATGATCCGGATCGAAGAACGTATGCGTTTTATGCATTTAACATTATGAAATTCGGGGGTGGGCTTTGTGGGCTTATACTTGCTATGTTCTTGCTCCCACATTGGTTCAGAATGCGAAGAGAAACAAAATTGGCTAAGGGAGCAGCAACGTGAAATACATGCCTTTACAAGCTTCAACATTTGGTGAGGACTGGGACCTTGTTTGGAATTTTGTCCTGTGGTCGAGCATCATATCTTGTATCATTTTAATTGGCGGAATGATTTATTTTATCTTTAGATATCAACGTAAAACAGACAAGGATAAAACCGCCTACATTACGCACAATACATTTGCCGAGTTTCTTTGGAGCTTTATCCCGCTCGTTGTGTTCATGGGGATCGCAGCGTGGGGGTGGGAAGTTTACAAAGATATGCGTACATTTCCAACGGATGCGCTTGAAGTAAACGTGACCGCGCAAAAATGGGCTTGGAATATGACCTATTCCAATGGCCGTACTTTAACGGGTAAACTGGTTGTTCCTGTTGGAAAACCCGTGACTATTCTTTTAACGTCAAAAGACGTTATTCATAGTTTTTTCATTCCAAGTTTCCGTGTCAAACAAGACGCCGTTCCGGGGCGACGATCAAAGCTGTGGTTCCAAGCTACTCGTGAAGGCAATTATCACTTATTTTGCACAGAATACTGCGGAATGAATCACTCAGGGATGCTTGGAACTGTTAGTGTAGTAGCCCAAGCAGATTTCGATGCGTTTATGGCTGAAAATCCAAACGCAGAAGTAAGTCCGATTGAGTTGGGAAAACAGTTGTATCAACAGCAGGCGTGCATTGGTTGCCATACGACAGACGGCAAGCCTCTTGTTGGGCCGTCTTTTCAGGGTATTTTCGGAAAATCTGTAAAAATTAAGGGCGGTGGAACAGTCACTGCTGATGAAAATTATATTCGTGAATCGATTTTGAATCCGGCAGCAAAGATCGTTGAAGGTTTTCCGGAAAACCAGATGCCAGTTTATCAAGGGGCTCTAAACGAAGATCAAATCACGGCTCTTATTGAATTCATCAAGGCACAGAAATAGGGAGTTACAATGGCGCACGAACACTCGACAGATTATTTACACCATGGCAAAGGCCTCTGGTCGTGGCTCACAACTCTGGATCATAAACGTATTGGCTTGATGTATATGATCGCAATCTTAACCTTCTTTTTCTTCGGCGGGATTTTTGCGTTACTCATTCGTTTAGAGTTAATGCACCCGGGAACTCAATTTATGTCTCCGACAGTGTACAACCAGGTGATGACCCTTCATGGAACGATGATGGTATTTATGGTCATTATTCCAGGCATACCAGCGTTTCTGGGTAACTTTGTGCTTCCGATTCATCTTGGGGCAAAAGACGTCGCATTCCCAAGGCTCAATCTTTTCAGTTGGTATATTTTCATTGCAGGCGCTTTGATTGCAGCATCAGCAGTCGTTTTTGGTGGTGTTGACACAGGATGGACGTTTTATACCCCGTACAGTATTCAAACCTATAAGGGCACTGTCTTTATGGTTCTGGGTGCGTTTGTTATGGGATTTTCGTCGATTTTGACGGGGCTAAATTTTATCGTTACTGTACATAAGCTTCGTGCGCCAGGAATGACCATGAATCGCGTTCCATTATTTATTTGGTCGATTTACTCTACGGCAATCATTCAAGTCCTTGCTACCCCCGTTCTTGCGATTACGCTGCTGTTGTTAGTTATGGAGAGGACGTTAGGCATTGGATTTTTCGACGCCTCGCTTGGTGGGGATCCAGTATTGTTCCAGCATTTCTTTTGGTTCTACTCGCACCCAGCGGTTTATATAATGATTCTTCCAGCGATGGGTATCATCAGTGAGCTGGTGGTCACCTTTTCAAGAAAGGTCGTTTTTGGTTATACTGCGATTGCGTATTCATCTATTGGTATTGCGGCCGTGAGCTTCCTTGTGTGGGGGCATCATATGTTTGTGAGCGGACAGTCCGAATTTGCTGGCAAAATATTCTCATTTATTACAATGCTTGTCGGGGTTCCAACTGCGATTAAAATGTTTAACTGGGTTTCAACTATGTACAAGGGCTCCATACGCATGGATTCACCAATGTTGTTTGCAGTCGGATTTATGTTCCTGTTTGCAATAGGCGGTGTGACTGGAATTTTCTTGGCAACCCTTTCTATCGACGTGCACTTGCATGACACATACTTTGTGGTTGCTCACTTTCATTATGTGATGGTGGGGGGGACGCTGATGGCGCTCATGGGTGGTATCTATTATTGGTTTCCCAAAATGTTTGGAAAAATGTTCAACGAAACATTGGCTCGAATTACGTTTGCGCTGATCTTTTTAGGTTTTAACATCACGTTTTTCCCACAATTTATTGCGGGTGTTCAAGGTATGCCTCGTAGATATCAAGATTATATTCCGGAATATGAATGGCTTAATAGGATTTCAACGATAGGCTCATGGTTGATTGGGGCTGGCTTTTTACTCGTGCTGTACGTTCTCATTCAAGGCCTTAGAAAAGGAAAGCCTGCCGGGCCGAACCCATGGGGGGCAAAAACATTAGAATGGACAATCCCATCACCACCGCCGCACGAAAATTTTACGACCACACCGGTTGTCTCCGGAGGCCCATATGAGTACCGTTAGTTCAGGACACACGCACGCACATCACTTTGAAAGCTCCCAGCATGAACACAAAGCGGGTATACATGGAGTTTGGTTGTTTCTTGTAACCGAAATCCTGATGTTCAGCGGGTTGTTTGTTGCCTATGCTATTTTCAAGGGCGTTTACCCAGAAGTTTTCCACGAGGGACATCGTTATCTAGATTGGCGGTTAGGTGCGCTCAACACAGTCATTCTGCTTTTTAGCTCTTTGACCATGGCTTTGAGTATTCATTACATTCGAGTAAATAAGCCAAAAGCTGCGATGATAAATCTGTTGATTACGATTGCTTGTGGTTTGGGCTTTATGATTGTTAAATACATTGAATACAATGCAAAGTTCCATCACGGTCTATACCCAGGACATTTTTTTACAGCGCACGAACACATTGAGCATAAAAATCTAGCACTCTTTTTTAGCTTGTATTTTTGCATGACAGGCCTTCATGGGATTCACGTTTTAACTGGCATGGGGTTGATTGGTTGGGTTGCGATTCGCTTGAAAAAGGGTGAATTTGGGCCACACCACTACACAGCCGTAGAAGGCGTTGGGTTATTTTGGCATTTAGTGGATTTGATTTGGATTTATTTATTCCCATTATTGTATTTGGTTAGCTAGGGAGGGAACTATGGCACACGACGCACACGAAATTAAAGGCATTGGAATCTATTTAAAAGTATTCGCAACTTTGATTGTACTTACAATTGTTACGGTTGCTGTTGCGCAGGTGAATTTAGGAAGACTCAATACCTTGATTGCAATGTTGATTGCAACGGCAAAAGCTTTGGTCGTAATGATATGGTTTATGCACATGAACCATGAAAGCACATTGAACAGAATAGTCTTTGGAACGGCGTTTATATTCGCATTGATATTTTACGGGTTGACCTTTATGGATGTCGACACTCGTATAAATCTTCAAAATTTATTTATTAATAAATAAGTAAATAGCTAGCGAACTAACCTGACCATCCCCCTGTCTGTTCGCATAGCTTATGATTGATGTTGCTAACGCGGAGCTTCGTCTCTAGAGAAGTCGGGCCATTGTAATTTTGATGTGTTAAATCACTCATGTAATGAAAAATTACAAAGCCTACTATGTGCTTACAAAGCCGGGAATTGTAAAGCTTGTTTTGATGACGGGCCTGGCGGGCTATTTTTTAGGTTATCCCTTAGGAACATCATTAGACATTTTTCATCTTCTTTCATTTTTCATAGGTCTGGCATGTATCAGCGCAGGAAGTTTGGCCCTCAATCAGGCCCAAGAGTGGCGTGAAGATGCAAAGATGCCCCGAACAGAAAATCGTCCAATCCCAAGTGGTGTTGTTTCTCCTCGTGGCGCATTCATTTTTAGTTTCGCTCTATGCGTTTTGGGTCTTGCGATTCTGTACTACGTTCAACCTATATCTGCAGCTATCGGCTTTTTTACCATACTTCACTACAATTTGCTGTATACAGCTGTTTTTAAAAAAAATGTTGTGTTTGCCGCAGTCCTTGGGGCTGTTCCTGGAGCAGCACCGGGGCTTCTTGGATATTCTGCGATTCATCCCCACATTTTAAACTCCGAGGCAGTCTACATATTCTTGCTTATGTTTCTGTGGCAGATGCCGCACTTCTGGGCGCTGGCGATTCGGTACAAAGAAGACTACAAAAAAGGCGGATTTCCGGTTTTGCCTTCGCAACTGGGTGACAAAAGGACGCAAGTTCATATGGGGCTTTACATGGTTCCTTATATTGTGCTTGCGTTGACTTCACCGTGGTTTGTACAAATTCATTATTTTTATTACTGTTTCGGAATCCCTGTGGCGTTAATTTGCATTTATGAGTTTGCACGATTTTGTAAGTCTTCAGATAACAAAGCCTGGCTTCGATTTTTTATTTGGATCAACATTAGCATATTAGTTTTTATTTTCTCCCCAGCGTTAGATCGTTGGATTTTCTATTATGAAAAGATTGGCCGATATGGAAATTAGTTTTTTTAAAAAATATTTAAAGATCTTAATCCCCATTACATTTTTTTTGATTGCTTTGGGGGGAGCCGTGCGCGCTATGCACGCCGGACTATCATGCCCCGATTGGCCCTTATGTTTTGGAAAAGTTATCCCAGATTATCAATTGCAGGTTTATTACGAATTTATTCATCGGGTGATTGCCGGAATCGTTGGGGTTGCGACGTTTGTTTTAACTGTGCTTATTTTTTTAAGCCGCAAAGTTCCTCGTGCGACTCGTAAGACACTTGTTGTGGCAAATATCATTCTTTTAACCCAAATTGTATTGGGGGGATTGACGGTCCTACATCTTCTTCGCTTTGAAGTGGTGACGATGCATTTATTATTTGGAATGCTTTTTCTTTCAAGCCTGCTGTGGCTCTATTTTCAACTAGAGGATTTACCTCGGCCCCCAGAAAGCGTCCCGCCTGCATTCAGTATTATTCTTGGCCTTGTTCTTTTTATGGTGCTTGGACAGATAATCCTGGGCGGAATGGTTTCATCAAATTATGCGGGCCTAGCGTGTGATGGTTTCCCTTTGTGTTATGGACAATTTTTTCCAACATTTGAGGGAATCGTTGGCCTTCAAGTAATTCATCGAGGGTGGGGCTATCTAACGGCATTTGCCATACTCTCATTGTTTAATGTATTACGTAAAAACCGAACCCGTCCATGGATGAATCCAAAGCTCTACAGTTTAGGCCGAAAGTTACTGGTCGTAATTGCAGTCCAAATTGGGGTTGGCGCTTTAAATGTATGGTTTAAGACGCCACCTTTAATTACTGTGGTTCATACATTTATGGCAGCTGTAATTTTGGCTTTGATATTAAGAATGTTTTATGTGGGGCGAACCTTTGAAAAGGGATAAGATTTTAAATCTGCGAATCCTTTTAGATAAAGCTCACCTCGATTTCATTCGCAGTAATGAAGTTCAGCACGACGCTTTGGCGCCTGCTTTGGTCTATAAAAACAACCAAGATAAAGAACTTGCCGCTTTCATTTGCTCTATCTTAGCCTACGGAAGAATTGCTCAAGTTAAAAAAAGCATTCAACGAGTTCTCGACCCGATGGGGAAAAAACCTTCTAACTGGCTTATCAATGCATCGGACAGAGACATTTTGAACGCTGTCCGAGGATGGACCCATAGATTTAACACCGCAAGCGATATGTTTTTGATGCTTAAGATATTGAGATACATTTATCGATCGTATGGATCAATAGAAAAATTCCTGAAGCCAAGCCATGAGACCACAGCTCGCGAGCTAATTGAAAATCTTTATGCAAAATTTCATTGGGTATTAAATGATGAGATTGGTTTTGTGCAAGAACTTGATGGATTTGCTTTTTTCTTGCCCGACCCCAAAAAGGGTGGGGCGTGCAAACGAATAAATTTATTTTTAAAATGGATGGTACGCGACCAGACGCCAGATTTAGGCTTATGGAAGAAGTTTCATAAAAAAAATCTCATAATTCCTTTAGATACACACATATACAGGCAAGCAAAAGCGCTGAAGCTTACAAAACGATCGATAGCTGACTGGAAAACTGCCGAAGAAATTACGACAGCGCTTGCAAAAATAGACCCGACGGATCCAACCAAATATGATTTTGCGCTTTGTCACTTGGGAATTCGAGGAAAGATTATCCAGGTAGCTTCCCTTGGGAAATCGTAAGGTTCATCATCATAACGTCTTCATTATAACTTTGATTTGTTTCATCCGCCGCCCGCAGAATATCAAAAAGACCATTTGCTTGATTTAAAATTAGTTCAACATACCGTGGTGATACCCGTCGGATAATCATTTTTTGCATAGAATTAGTAAAATTTAAATATTGTGCGGCCTGTGTGTTCCAGACGTCTATTTGGTTGTATGTTTTTTGTAATGCCTCAGAAATTTCTGTTGGAAACTTCATTTCATTTGAAATCGACATTACATAGTTGTCTTCGCAGGTCACAAGTCTGGCAATAATCAAATCCTCAAGGATATTTTTCATTTCCTTTATTTTGAGTTTCTTTTTAAGGTCAGGGATATAAACCGCAGCCCTTGCAATGGTTACTGCCAAAAAGCAGTGATAGTGATCCCTTGATTTACCAATTGTCGACACTTGATTTTCTGTTAAATATTGCTGCTGTACTAATGTTGGTAATGTTTTTATTGCTTTTGATGCAAAAGGCGCTTTGTCGATTTTTTTGATTTTTTGAAAAAGAAGTCTTTTTGTTGGAAATATTGTCTCGCAATAGGCGACAACAAGTTGATCTGAAAATTCTTCAGTCAAGGTGCTGGAAATTGACGAAATAATTTTTGGAGATGGAAGTACCTTATTTCCTTCGATTTTCATGTAATACTGATAGTTGAACTCTAACCGTGTTCTTTTGTCTAAATGCTCATTGTAAAACCGTCGCGCACTAGAAAATCCTAATTGTTTTCGAATGGTTATTAAAAGTGTTCCAACCATATGTCTTCTATCGGAAGAATGTCGTCTTAAAGGAGTCTAGGTTTTTGTCGAGTATAAAAATATAGTGACCTCAGTTGCTGGGAGGCGCGTATGAAAAAAAATAAGAAGGTAAAAAAGCTAAGTAAAACAAAGCTAGCAATGGCAGTTATACTAGGGACGATGGGGTTACTTTTTACAGCGATCGCTTTTGGGGGCGGAGTAGAAAAGGCACCTTACCACAAGGAAAAATGTAATATCGAAGCGCAAGGGTTGTGTGGGGTCACTGCGCTTAAAGGCGGGGTTGAGAAAAGGCCTTAAGCATATAAGTTTTAGGGGGGTTACTTTACAGAATAACGGAGGAGATGGTTAAGGGGTCCAAAATTTTAATGTTCTCTTCCTATTAAAGGGCTATCTGAATTATTCAGATAGCCCTTTTTTTCGACAAAAATGGTCTCAAGGTTCTGTAAATACTACAAACGAAGCTACCGTCACTGATCGCTTTTGGGTTATTTGATAGTATCTATTGGGGCGAGGTAAATGTAGAGGCTATGTTATGGTCGTGGGCGATAGACGTTTCTATTTTATAACAATTCTTTTATTTGTCTCCATATCTGCACAAGCCCAAAATTCTTGCCTTGAATTTTGGAGGCAGTTTACAGAAGTTTCTTCTGTCAAAGCTAGCCCGGGCAAGGCGCTGATTCAAAGAAAAATTCAAGATAGGACTGTCGGGATAAGCAGTGATGCGTCCCCTGTTCTTTTTCGTGACGACGGACAACCACCAACGCTATTAAAAGATGGCATTGCACGGTTATTTACGCGAGAAATTTTGGTTGGCGAAACAGTAAAGACTCGCGAGGCAATGAATACACTCGCAAATAAATGGCGAGAAACTTTTCGTAAAAAAATTGAAGCAGACCACAAACGCTCCAACGATATTCGAAAGCGTGAGGGTGGCGCAATTACAATGGATAGTGATGGGGTCATTCAAACCCCCTTTTTGAACCAATATCGCGATATTTTTCTTTCGGACGCTCAGGCCCACAAGATAAATATTCGGCAAATGAACATGGGCCAACAGGAAGGTTGGATAAAAAACCATATTCCGACAAAGCTTTTTGAGGAATCAAAGAAAGCATATTTAAAAAGCTATGGCGATCGCATAAGGGCCCTAACCGAAGAGATTGCCAACGATTACAATACGGGGCAGCGCTCAGAACCCGATTTTGCGCGTTTACGTGATTCCCTTCGCTCTGAGTTCCTGGCGTTCACTGCTTTTCTTGAAAAAAACTTTGAGATCACAGCAGATTTGAAAACAGCAGACCTGGCAGCTCTTATGAAATTCGAACTGGACGGCAATTATGTAGCCCGTGATACGAACGGGCGTTGGTCCATTCAGCTTCCCTTGGCCCAAGCAGTTGCCACGTACTTTCCTGAATTAGGTGGTGTGGTTGTGACATCGACTAAAGCCTCCGGAAAATCCGCGTTTAACATCAGCTTTTATCATGGGGCAGGCACGCCGCGATCAAACGTCGCCAGTTGGAACCAACAAATCCCTTTGGCGCTTCAATATGGATTCATTCCATTTGCGCTTGATTTACCGGGTTCCGTCGGAGAACGCGGGGTTGGTCTAAACTCTGTCCGATCAGCGGATGAAATGGCTGCCTATATGATCTGGTACAGCCAATTCATAAGCCAATTGCCAACGACCAAAGATCTACCAGTAATAGACGACGGTAGAAGCATGGGCTCTCTCAATATCGCAATCAAGGTGCTTATGGCGAAGATTCACGGCATTAGTCTACCAACACAGTTATTTGTGATGAGTTCCTTTTCCAATCCGTTAACATTTGATATTCAGGATAAGAATATCGATGAGCAACTTGCGCGCGGTGAAATTAAAGGCATATTGAAAGATGCGATCGCGCACGCCAATGTTATTGCACATGACTTTCAAGCTGAAATCGAAGCCGCCCAGAAGGTGAATCCCAAAATTTTTGAAGATCTTGGGGACAATATGCTTTTCTTGCAAGGCGAAGCAGACGAAGACGGCGGACCAACGGTTGTTGAGGAACTCGTGTCTTATCGGGATCGCTTCGCACCCCGTGGTCATGTTTACATATTTGAGGACCCAATGAAACCATATAGGGCAAAAGGTCTTCTCAAAGGAATTACCCCAGACTTCCTTGAAGCCACGCATTTTTTGTATTCGGTCAGAGAAAATGTGACCAATGCAGCCAGGGGGAGTTTTCCTATTGAGATTCCAGAGCAAGACCTACCAAAACTTCGTGATCAAACGATGGAAGCGTATGCTTTAAAGTATGCAATGATGGATTATTTAATTGATTTATCCCCGAAGACTTCCTTAAAGCAAAGAAATGAATTGCGTGTACAACGCACAACTTTTGTTGGTGCAGATAAAAAAATGGGGTACTTAGATTGGTTTATCGCAAATGTGATTAACCCAACGGTTCCGTCAGAAGCGCGCTTAACCCTGGATCAAATTATTGAAAACTCTTCGATTCAAGTTGGACGCCGGTCTGGACTGTATGGTCGACTTAAAAAAGTTTACGAATTTGTGCATACAGAAGCAGAGCGAATTCGAAGCATCCGATAATAATTATTCAAATATGTAGGATATTCGGACAAGTAGGGTTGCAAAGTCTTGAATTACAGGAATTTGTCGATTGGGAGTGGACCACCCGTCGGTTGCATCAACTCCGAACATTTTATTATAGCGTACTTGTAGTCCTGCCGCGATAGAATCAGAGACTAAGAAGTCCACCCCAATTCCAGCATACACTCCAAAGCCGTTTTCATTAAATGCAGCTGGTAGGCCGGCAACTTTGAGTTCGTGGCTTACAAAATTAAAACCAAAATTAGCATGGGTTATGAAAATCGGATCGTCACTAAAGTAGTAGTTTGCACCCACAGAGGTCTCACGATGTTTAAGGTTATCGTGAGAGCTGCGTAAATGTTGAGCTTCCATCGCCCAAAGTGAATTCACCTGATATGCGAAGTTAAGCCCGAATCCGATAGCATTGCCGGACCTGTCCAGTACGTCACTGGTCAGGAACACCTGTCCTGCGGTCAGGCCCAACCGGGATTGTTGGGGCCCAAAGCTTGCCGAACTTTCAATGACCGAAAGCAGCAAAGCTAAAAACACGAATTTATTAAACATATTCGAATCATAGCAAAAAAAAAGGCTATCTGCGATAGCCTTTTTTTATCATTACCCTTTGGTCGGTGTCGCCAATCGGGGATGTGATTAATTCGTGAAATTACGATTTGAGTTTGGAAGCTCGAATGTAGGTTCAGCTTCTGGGTTATTTGACTTTGAATCTTCTGTTTCAGAAGTTTTAGAAACGCGCGCATCTAAGTTGCTTTTTACGTCATCATAAGAACGAGGTCCCTTTTCAAGAAAATCACGCACGATTTCTTTCACAGGTGTTTCGCGCTGTTCAGGTTTGAATACTTGCAATTTTGCAAGGTAGCTAGACATACTTCCATTTCCATACTGAATGATGTCACGCAAAACGAATAGGGGAGCGAACTCTCCAGCTTTCTTTTCAGCTTCGAAAATGATTTGCGAAAGGGTGGACGCCGTGATGTCACGTTTTGTTTTGTTGTCAATGACAGTCACTTCTTCATTAGCGCGAATCATTTTTGCAATATCATCCAGCGTCACGTAGCAGCTTTGCTGGGTGTCGTAAAGCTTTCGGTTCTGATATCTTTTAATGATCTTAGGAGTAGAACTTAATGCAGCAGTTCTCTCTGTGGTTTGGGCTTGTGGTTCCAATGCAGCCTCCCCGGTTACGGTATTTGAGTTGTTAATATTTTTATCTTTCGCATCCATATGACCTAAAATTCCTTATAAGCTAAATGCTTGGGACGAGGGGCAATTTATTTGAGATCGTCACGGGTTGTCAAGGCATCAAATGATTAATATATAATCCAATTACGCCAAGCATTAATTCAAATTAAGTAACATAATATGAGCATATCTCAAGTACCAAAAAACCCCTCGCAAAAAGCTAAAGTTTGCATATTTCCTTGCCGAAAGTCTAGGTGGAAGCATGGAAAAATCAATATCTGTTTCAGAAAAAGACAAGTTAAAACAGCCTCTTAACTCTTTAGATATTTTTAAAATCTTAGGCTCTTTTTTATTGGTGTTAGGAATCACTCTCAGTATCTTGAACCGCAACAATGAAGAAAGGAAGCTCGCCCTAGCTCGTACAAATGCCAAAATGTATGCTGATGAGCTTGTCGCAAATTCAGTAAAAACTACCCATGTAAAGACTTTAAGAGAACTGGCAACTGCAGAGGGGAAAGCAACGCAGGAAGGTTACCTTGGTGCTGATCCATGGGGCAAGCCTTACAGCTATAAAGTCATTCACAATTCTTATGGGCAACCAGTATATATGATTGTTATTTCAGCTGGACCTAACGCAGTCATGGATACGGTCTTAAACGACATCTCTTTTGAGGCGAGAAAAAATGCTCAAATCCAAATTATGGGAGATGATGTCGGCCATTTAAAATCTTACAGGTAGCGTGTCTTACCTCGACTCTATTTTGTCTCATATTTATAAAGGAAATTTTAAAAAGCACCGATTTATTCTCTGAGGGGAATTTGCCCTTCAGGGATGAAAAGTGAAAAAGACGATTTTAATTTTATTCTTAGTGACCGGATGTACCTCTCTTCCAAAGCCAATTCAGTCAGTGTTTCAAAATGAACCGCCAGCAGATCCCAAAGAGGAAGATGTCGTTTCTATAGATCCGCTACAGATGCAGTCCCAAGCAGACTATCATTTTGCAATGGGGGAAACTTACAGCCTTGAGGGTTTGCCACAAAAGGCAGCAGAACAGTTCAAGCTTACGCTGCTTTATGATCCAGAATCTCCAACGGTGAGAATGAAGCTTGCGTCTGAGTATGTGAAAATGGGCCTCGTTTCGGAAGCGATTACGCAAGTTGAATATGTTGTGGGAAAAAACGGCAAGGATATCGATGCCCACTTGATGTTGGGAAGCTTATATTCTTCGATCAAAGTTTATGAAAAGGCTGAAAAACACTATAACCAAGTCGTGTTGAACGATCCAGAGCGTGCGACAGAGGCAAAGTTATATTTAGGCGCCGTCTACGCAGAACAAGATCAGTTTGCAAAGTCCATAAAAATGTTCGAAGAAATCACTAAAGACAAAAACAAAGCTTACCACCACTTGGCGCACTACTATATTGGCCGTATTTTAGATCAAACTGGCGAGCACAAAAAGGGTATTGATCACTTACAGAAATCGCTACAAATAAAAAATGATTTCGATGATGCTGTAATTGCTCTTGGATCTATTTACGAGCGTGATCATCAAAGGGAAAAGGCAAAAAAGCTTTATAGCACGTTCCAGGATCAGTTCGGTCCGAATGTTGAGGTGGCAAAGTCCCTTGCTCAGCTCTATTTAGAAGATGAGGACTATGAAAAGGCTTATAATCAGTACGAAATTATTCAAGCCTCTGAGCCTTTGAATTTAAATGTTAAGGTTCGGCTGGCGTTGATTTTGATTGAAAAGAAAGATTATGAAAAGGCAATTTATAAACTAAAAGAAATTTTAGCTCTGTCGCCAGATTCGGATAAAGTTCGGTTTTATCTTGCCGCGGTCTATGAAGAGCTAAAGGAATATCCGGATGCGATTGCCCAGTTTAGAAAAATTGAACCTGCAAGTCAATTTTATGGTGAAGCGTCGGTGCATGCGGCATACTTGACTAAACTTCAAGGCGATACATCAAAGGCCATTGATATAATCGAAGATGCAATTTCCAAAAAATCAGACTACTCCCAGTTTTATGCTTTGTATGCTTCATTGCTTGATGACTCTAAAGATTATGCGAAGGCTGAAAAGGTACTGCTAGAGGCCGTCAAAAAATTTCCTACAGATGATCAGCTGCATTTTTTCCTTGGATCCGTTCAAGACAAGCTGGGAAAGCGAAAAGAGACTATTGAGAATATGAAAAAGGTGATAGCTCTCAATGAAAAACATTTCCAGGCTCTGAATTATTTGGCTTATACCTATGCTGAAATGGATGTGGAATTGGACTTTGCGGAGGATCTTTCTCGGCGGGCCCTGGCTTTAAATCCAGGTGATGCATTCATCAAAGATACGGTTGGGTGGGTTCTTTATAAAAAGGGAAAAATTTCTGAAGCAGTGAAAATTCTAGAAGCAGCACACCAGACCCAGCCAAATGAAAGTATCATTGCCGAACACCTTGGAGATGCGTATTATCAATATCAGTTATTTCAAAAAGCGCGTGATATGTATGAAAAGGCCGTTTCGGTTGAAAAGGATAATGACACTGCTGATAAGCTTAGAACGAAAATCAGAGATTTGGAACGGATTACGTCGGGCTCTCCGGCCAATCGTAGCCCTGCTTCCGCTACTGGTCCTTAGCTGCACGACAACGCCAAAGACATTTCGGGAAGTTCAGTCTGGTGAATGGGAAGCTCGGGCGCTTGTAAAAAATAAAAGTAATTCAAAAAAATATATTGTAAATATCGATTTTATTGCAGAGAGACCACAGTTTTTACGAGTGGAAGTGAGCTCTGCAATTGGAAGTCATCTGGCTAGTTTTGCTATGAATAAAAAAAATTTAAGTTGGGTTATTCCCAACAAAAAGAAATGGTTTCGGGGGATGGTTAATGCGGAAAATCTTCGCCCCGTGTTTGGGCACCCAATCGATCCTCGCTTGATCTACCACATTTTGTTTGACGAACCGATCCCTGAAAAAAGCTGGTCTTGTACTGCAGATATAAATGGCAATGTTACAGATTGCAGGGGCGCTGATGACATGAAAATCGTATGGTCAGAGCGTGAAGGCAAACATAGAAATGTTCTGATTCAACACCCGCATTACGAAATTCAACTGCAGTTCCATAATTTTGAAAAGCCAGAATCTATTGATCCTAAAATTTTTGAGATTGAAAAGCCCAATGCTTAGTTTCGAGCCCCTCAGGGCTTGGACATTTTGATTTCAAACTGAATATATTCAGTTTGATAATAAACTTTTTTTAAAATTTTCTAACCGACAAAAGCACAAGACGTCAGTCCAGTTGTGATATCATAAATCTGCGGAATCAGGCTATAATAGAAAACAACGCCAGGAGGTTCCATGGCTCCAGATTTCAAACAACTTTTGAATGCGATTCAAGAAAAACAGCACTTCAAGGATTTGACTTGGTCAGGAAATTTCTGGGACTACCTAGATATGGTAAAAGAAAATCCCGAAATTACTCGAAACGCATTTCAAAGAATGTATGACATGATTTTGACTCATGGGACGTCAGAATATATCGACGTCAAAAAGAAAATCACGCGATACAAATTTTTCGACGACGAACAAAATAACGGAGCTGACGCTGTTTTCGGACTTGACGTTCCGCTGATGAAATTCGTGAATGTGATTCGAGCCGCAGCGCTGGGATACGGAACGGAGAAGCGGGTTATTTTGTTGCACGGACCGGTTGGGAGTTCAAAATCAACAATCGTAAGACTCTTAAAGCACGGAATTGAAGATTACGCTAAAACTCCAGATGGTGCGATGTATACATTTGAATGGATAGATAACCCTGAAAACCCACATGGACTGTTGGGTGCAAACACGATGTCAATGATTTCACCGATGCATGAAGAGCCGCTGCTTCTTATACCAGTGGAAATGCGCGATGAGTTCGTGCAGGAATTAAATCGCGGCTTAGATGGAGAATATAGAGTCAACGTAAGAGGCGACTTGTGTCCAGCAAGTCGATTTATTTTTACAAAGTTACTAGAACGACACGATGGAGATGTAACCAAAGTTTTAGAATACGTCCGAATCAAGCGGTTGGTCCTAAGCGAACAAGACCGTGTGGGAATTGGAACATTTCAACCAAAGGACGAAAAAAATCAGGATTCGACAGAGCTCACTGGCGATATTAATTATCGTAAGATTGCCGAGTACGGGTCGGACTCTGACCCACGAGCGTTTAATTTTGATGGAGAATTTAATATCTCAAATCGTGGCATAATAGAATTTGTCGAGGTTTTAAAGCTTGACGTTGCGTTCTTATACGATCTTTTGGGGGCATCGCAGGAACATCGTGTAAAGCCAAAAAAATTCGCACAAACGCATATCGATGAAGTGATCATCGGTCACACCAACGAGCCCGAGTATCGACGATTGCAAAACAATGAATTTATGGAAGCTTTGAGGGATCGCACTGTAAAAATTGATATCCCGTACATTACAAAGCTAAAAGACGAAATTCGAATTTACGAAAAGGACTTCAATTCGAGGAAAATTCAAGGCGTCCACATTGCTCCACACACGATTGAAACCGCCGCGATGTGGGCAATTCTGACTCGGTTAGAGACTCCGAAGAAAGCTAACCTGACTCGATTACAAAAACTAAAATTATACAACGGCAAGTCTATCCCGGGATTTACAGAGGATAATGTAAAAGAACTTCGGAAAGAAGCGCTCCGAGAGGGCTTAGATGGAATCTCTCCGCGGTATGTGCAAGACAAGTTATCTAACGCTTTTGTGAATAATAAACACGGCATCGTGGGTTGTGTGAACCCATTTACAGTTATGAATGAACTTGAAAGTGGATTGAAGCACCATTCGCTGATTTCAAACGAGGAAAAAAAGAACCAATATCGGGAATTGCTTAATGTTGTAAAGCAAGAGTACGAGGACGTCATCAAATCCGAGGTGCAGCGTGCGATCTGTGCCGATGAAAGTGCGATGTCACGCCTGTGTGCGAACTATATTGATAACGTCAAGGCGTACACACAACGAGAAAAGGTACGAAATGTTTTTACAGGTCGCGATGAGGAGCCAGATGAACGGTTAATGAGATCGATTGAAGAAAAAATCGAGATACCAGAGTCGCGCAAAGATGATTTTCGGCGCGAAATTATGAATTACATAGGGGCGCTGTCGCTTGAGGGCAAAAAATTTGATTACAAAACAAGTGAGCGGCTGCACAAAGCACTTGAATTAAAAATGTTTGAGGACCAAAAAGACAGTATCAAACTAACGTCTCTTGTCGCAACGGCAGTAGATAAGCCAACACAGGATAAAATTGAAACCGTTAAAACCCGCTTGATAAAAGATTATGGATACTGTGAGATTTGCGCAAATTACGCCTTAAACTATGTGTCCAGCATTTTTGCTCGGGGAGATGTTAAAAATACAAAATGAGTGTAAAACAAGATCAACGTAGATTTAGGGAAATTGTTAAGGGTCGTATCAAAGAAAATTTTAGACGGTATATTACCCATGATGAAATGATTGGCAAACGCGATAAAGAGTTTGTCAAAATCCCGATCCCTCGAATCAATATTCCAACATTCAAGTACGGCCCCAAATCCACTGGTGGGGTGGGGCAAGGCCAAGGAAAGCAAGGCGATCCAGTTCCGGGCGAACCAGGGGAAGCGCAAGGGCAAGGGCAAGCAGGCAAAGATCCCGGCCAGCATATGCTTGAGGTAGAAATCACTTATGAAGAATTGGCGGAAATTTTGGGTGAAGAGCTCGAGCTTCCGCGCATTAAACCCAAGGGACACAATAAAATTGAAAGCAATAAGTTTAAATACAAGGGATTGCGCCAAGTCGGTCCCGACAGCCTTCGTCACTTTAAATCTTCATTTAAAGAGGCGCTTAAAAGGGAAATTGTCGCTGGAACCTATGATCCTGATAAACCAATTATTGTTCCCATTCGAAAAGACTTACGATTTCGCTCGTTCAAAGTCGTTCCGCAGCCAACAACAAATGCTGTGGTAATTTATGTAATGGACGTTTCTGGATCTATGGGGAATGAGCAAAAAGAAATTGTTCGTTTGGAGAGCTTTTGGATTCATACGTGGCTAAAAAAACATTACAAAGGTCTCGAATCACGATTTATCATTCACGATGCGGCCGCTCAAGAGGTAGATGAAGAAACCTTCTTTAGAACCAGCGAATCCGGGGGCACGCTCATTAGCTCTGCCTATAATTTAGGTAAAAAAATTATCGACGATGAATATCCTCTGGATGAATGGAATGTTTATATTTTCCATTTTAGTGACGGTGACAATTGGAGCTCGGAAGATACACGGTATTGTCTTAAGCTTTTAAAAGATGAATTACTTCCACGAGTAAACTTATTTTGTTATGGGCAAGTCGAAAGTCGATACGGCAGTGGTCAGTTTTTGAAAGACTTAGAAAAAGCGTTTCCAAGCCAAGAGGGCCTTTTAATGAGTCGGATTGCTAATAGGAATCAAATTATTGATTCGATTAAAATTTTTCTTGGAAAAGGTGCCTAATGTTGACGCCAGAGCTTGAAGCCGAGAGGTTTAAAATTGAAAAAATGGCTCGAAGCTATGGCTTGGATTATTTCGAGGTGATTTACGAAGTGATTACCTATGATCAAATGAATGAATTTGCCGCACGAGGCGGCTTTCCGGTGAGGTATCCGCATTGGCGTTTTGGAATGGAGTACGAAAAGCTCGCCAAGGGTTATGAATACGGCCTTTCGAAAATATACGAAATGGTGATCAATACCAATCCGGTATATGCCTATCTTATGGAAGGTAATATGCTGGTGGATCAAAAACTTGTTATGGCTCACGTGTATGGGCACGCAGACTTTTTTAAGAACAATCAGTGGTTTTCAAAAACCGAACGCAAAATGATGGACGTGATGGCTAACCACGCGACTCGGATTCAAAGGTATATGGATCGTTATGGATACGACAAGGTGGAGGATTTCATAGACAAGTGTCTAAGTGTTGAAAATTTAATCGATCGGCATGGCCCGTATTTTGATAAAGGGCGTGAATTCAACAAAGCTCAAGTAGAAACTGCCGCCGGCGACAAAAATCGTGAAAAATTTTATCGTGCTTCCGACTACATAAGGGAAATTCGCGAATCCCTGGAAACAAAGCGAGACCAACAAAAATTCTTTACGCCCGAGCGTCCAGAAAAAGATGTGTTATTATTCTTAATTAACAATGCACCCTTGGATTTATGGCAGCAAGATATACTGTCGATCATTAGGGCCGAGTCTTATTATTTCGCGCCACAAGCAATGACAAAAATTATGAATGAAGGTTGGGCATCGTACTGGCACACGACGATGATGACTGAACAGGTGCTTTCGGACGCTGAAATTATAGACTATGCCGACCACCATAGCGGCACAGTCGCAATGGCGCCAACGGGATTCAATCCGTACAAGGTGGGTTTGGAACTTTTTCGTGATATCGAAGACCGGTGGAACAAAGGAAAATTTGGTAAAGAATGGAGCGAGTGTGATAACTATGAAGATAAGTCAAATTGGGATAAGAAAACCGGTCTGGGACGCCAAAAAATTTATGAAGTACGGCGTGATTATAATGATGTCATGTTTATAGATGAGTTCCTAACAGAAGACTTTTGCATAAAAAACAAAATGTTTGTGTACAAGTTCAATCAGAGAACGGGCGAATATGTTATCGATACCCGCGACTTTGCAGAAGTGAAGAGGAAGTTTTTGTTCCAACTGACAAACATGGGACAACCCATTGTCGAAGTTGTAGATGGAAACTTTGATGGTAAGGGGGAACTTTTGTTGGGCCATCTATTCGAGGGCGTCGATATGCAGCCAGATTATATGAAAGAAACTCTTAAAAACATTCAAACCATTTGGAACCGACCAGTGAACCTTAAAACCACTATGGAAAATGAAGAAAAAATTTTTCGCTATGATGGAAAAGAATATAAAGAAACCACGCTTAACGAGCTTCCAGCTAGTAACACAGATAAAGGACATGGGGAAAAATAGAACCCTTAATAACTAATCTTCAGAAATATCTGACAGAAGATTATCCAAGTCCGTATCGTCGGATGGATTTACTTTTATTAACCACCCATCGCCGTAGGGATCTGAAAATATAAGATCTGTGCTGCCTTTTAATTCTGGATTTACCTCAGCAATTGTACCATCGACCGGAGAATATATATTTAAGTGCCCATCATTTGTCTCAACATCACCGCAGGGTTCGTCCGCGGTAACATCTTCCGATTCATTGGGAAAATTAATTTTGTCGATAGTTTCAATTTCGTTCAAGGCATCTTCATTTAATCCAACAACAACTTGATCGCCCTGAACTTGCACCCAATGATGTCCCATATACGTAACGGGTTCGTCTCTGTAGCTCACTTTTATCCTTATATAGAGTTTCTTTTCATCGTTATAAAAACACTTTTAGGAAGCGCAAGAGATTTTTTTAATTTTTGCACCGCTCACGAAAAATATAGTCAAACATAGTTTCTTGTTCTTTCAAGCCGAGTTTGTTATATCAATCACTCTTTTTTCAGGAGGGGTCATTGCAAGCAACTATGTTTGTGTTCGGTTCTCTTTCAGAGGGTATGGTCCATCACGGTCTGATTTCCAATTTTATTGCAAGTTCCAAGGAAGTTTCCGCGATGGGGTCTGTTTATCGACTTGAAGTGGGTTATCCCGTATTCCTTCGCGAAGGCGCAACCTCAATTTCGGGCAAGCTTGCGACCCTAAATAATTATGAGACCTTGATTTCGCTGCTTGATCCATTTTTTGGCTTCAATGCAATTCAACCCGATAAAAGTATGCACCATCGAGCCCAGATTGAGGTGAAAGACGAAGAGGGCCAAGTCCATCAAGCGTGGGCCTATGTTATGAATCCCAAAAAACTCCCTAGAGGTGCGAAGTTGATCGAAAATGGCGACTGGATGAATAATTTTAACAGCTTTCCACCGTTCACAATGCAATTAAATGAGCGTGAGCGGACTTATATATCAAAATTAGGGCAGTGTACCGGCCGAGATATTGTGCCCATTCAAATGGATCTTTACCGTGACCTGATGAACCAAGGAATTATCATAGACAAGGGCCGCCGACTTGCTCTTACAAAGCTGGGGCAAGAAATTTGTCGGTATCTGAAATAAATATTCCTCTATTTCGAATTGTTTTAATCGAGCCGGAAATTCCGAGCAATACGGGCTCTATCGGCCGCAGCTGCGTTGGCCTCAACTCAGAGTTGCATTTAGTTGGGAAATTAGGTTTTGAAATTAACAATAGGCAATTGAAGCGTGCGGGGCTGGATTACTGGCAATATTTGAAATGGTTTCAACATAAATCCATTGATGCTTGGCTAGAAAAGGTACCAGACCACAGGCGAATGATTTTTTTTTCTACCAAGGCGACCCAGACGTACTTTGAGTTTGAGTTCGCGCCGGGCGATTGGTTGGTGTTTGGACGAGAAACGCAGGGGCTTAGTGATGAAATTCGAGATCGCTTTAAAAATCAGTTGGTCAAAATGCCAATGCTTGGGCCCATTCGCAGTCTGAACCTTTCAAACGCGGTTACCGCCGCCATGTATGAGGGCTATCGTCAAATAAACAGTCGTAGATTTTTACAAGAAAAATAATAAGTTAGCGGCTTCCCAAGCTTTTTGCACCAACGCGTATGTAAGCTAGTTTTAATCCATTGCGAAAAACCTAATACTTATGGGGGCTTATCCGTGACATAAGGGTTTTGAGCAGATATCGTAAATAGTTGATCTTTGGAGGCGATTTTGGTTTTGCAGACGCTACAAAAAATATTTGGAACTTCTCATGAACGGGAAATGAAACGTCTTCAACCGATGGTTGATAAGATAAATTCCCTTGAAAATCAAATTTCCATACTACGAGATAGTGAGTTGCAAGCAAAGTCGGCAGAATTTAAACAACGAATTCAAAATGGCCAGAGCTTGGATGAGATCCTCCCGGAAGCTTTTGCGGTTTGCCGAGAAGCATCCAAACGTACAATTGGCCTTCGACACTACGATGTTCAACTGATTGGTGGAATGGTTCTCCATTCTGGCAAAATTGCGGAGATGAAAACGGGCGAGGGGAAAACATTAGTGGCAACGCTACCTGTTTACCTTAATTCTTTAGGTGGCAAGGGCGTTCATGTCGTGACGGTAAACGACTATTTGGCTAAGCGGGACGCCGAATGGATGGGGCGTGTGTATAAATGGTTGGGAATGAGCATTGGAACCATCACTCACGAATTGGATGATCGACAGCGGCGCGAGTCTTATTATTCAGATATTACTTACGGTACAAACAATGAATTTGGTTTTGATTACCTTCGCGATAATATGAAGTTCGGTTTTGGTGATTATGTTCAGCGCCCCCATAATTACGCCATCGTGGACGAATGTGACTCGATCTTGGTAGATGAAGCCAGAACTCCTCTTATTATTTCAGGTCCCGCGGAAGAATCTTCAGATAAATATTTGATCGTTAATCGTTTGATTCCTCAGTTAAAAAACACCACCCACTTTACGACCGAGGAAAAATCAAAAACTGTAATGTTAACGGAAGAGGGCAACGATAAGGTTGAGCAGCTTCTTAATGTTGGAAATATCTATGATCCTAAAAACATCGATTGGCTTCACTATGTTCATCAGGGCCTGAAAGCCCATTTCATGTATCGTCGTGATGTGGATTATATGATCAAAGATGGTCAAGTTGTTATTGTAGATGAATTCACGGGTCGGCTGATGGAAGGCCGTCGCTGGAGCGATGGCTTACATCAATCTGTTGAAGCAAAAGAGGGCGTACGTATTCGCAGCGAAAATCAAACGCTCGCAACGATTACGTTTCAAAATTATTTTCGTATGTATAATAAGCTCGCTGGTATGACTGGAACTGCGGAGACTGAAGCCGTTGAGTTCCAAAAAATTTATAATCTTGGCGTGAGCGTGATTCCGACAAACCGACCGGTCAAACGTAAAGATCTTGACGATGTGGTTTACAAGACTGAGCAGGCAAAATTCAAAGCGATAGCAGAAGATATTAGGGAACGACACGAGAAAGGGCAGCCAGCGTTGGTTGGTACCGTAAGTATCGAGAAATCAGAAAAATTGAGCGAGTACTTAAAAAAAGTAAATATCCGACACAATGTCTTAAACGCAAAACACCACGAGCGCGAGGCAGAGATTGTTGCGCAGGCGGGGCGCAAAGGCGCGGTGACAATTGCGACGAATATGGCTGGCCGTGGGACGGATATTGTTCTGGGAGGCAATCCAGAGTTTTTGGCAAAACAAATTAACTCAGATACAGATTCAGATGAATACAAGCAGGCTTTGGAAAAGTTTAAAGTTCAATGCGCAAAAGAACGAGAAGAGGTTGTTGCGGCAGGGGGACTGTGCATCATTGGTACAGAAAGGCACGAATCCCGCCGTATCGACAATCAATTGCGCGGCCGATCTGGCCGCCAGGGTGATCCAGGGCAAACAAAATTCTATCTTTCGCTGGATGATCATCTGATGGTTGTGTTTAATGGCGAGCGCATCAAAAGAATCATGACGACGCTCAATTTACCTGAAGATGAGCCGATCACCGCACCAATGGTAACTAGAGCTATCGAGGGAGCTCAAAGAAAGGTAGAGGCACACAACTTTGACATTCGTAAGCATCTGCTGGATTACGACGACGTTATGAATAAACAACGTAATTCGATTTATAGCTTACGTAAAGAAGTGCTCGATGGGAAAGGTTTAGACAGCATCATTAAAGAAATGATGGCCGATGTGACATCGAACTTGCTGGACCTTTATGCTGACGAAAAAGTAAAAAGAGAACAATGGGATTTGATGAATTTAAATAAAGCGCTTCATCAGCAGTTTGGTGTCAATGTCCTTTTTGAAAATGGTCACAGTTCAGAAAATTTAACCTCTGAGGGCTTAACGAAATTAGTTCGAGACACTGTTCTTGCAGCCTATGATGCTCAAAAGAAAAGTTTGGGGCCGATATTCCCACAGGCGCAAAAGATGATTTTGCTACAGTCTATTGATGTAAAATGGAAAGAGCATTTGCAACTGATCGACCATTTACGCGAAGGTATTAACTTGCGTGCCTACGCCCAAAAAGACCCACTGATAGAGTATAAAACAGAAGCGTTTGCGGCCTTCGCTGCAATGGACTTTTCTATTAAATCCGACACATTAGAGAAACTGTTCCGGGTTCAGGTTCGCCAGGAATTGATCGAAGAGGCCGAGCGAGAGCACGCGGAAGAGGTTGCGCTTGAAGGACTCGGCCCTCGATCCGCACCGACTCGTATGACCATGTCCCATGGGGAAGCACCAGCTGCGCAAAAAAGAGCTTCGAACAGCCCCGTTCACAGGGAATTTGAAAAAGTGGGCCGCAATGATCCGTGTCCATGTGGTAGCGGCAAAAAATTTAAAAAATGTCACGGAGCTGGGTCGTGAGCAACTGCCCTAAGTGCAGCCAGACAATAGAAGACGCATTTGGAATTGTCCAATGTTCAAACTGTAAATTGATGCTTGTTGCAGATTTTGATGGAAATTTAAAAATTTCTTCAAGCGAGAGCGTAGAGGTTAGCGCGCTTCCCGATGCTCCGTTCACAGTTGAGGAAAAAGCTGTGGAAGCAACGCCAGATGTTGATGGCGCGGAATGGAGCTTCGACGCGCCAGAGGTTGAGCCAGCGATCGCCTCTGCAAATGAAGAGCCCCCAGAGGGCACATCTGCGGGCCTGAGTGTCGGTTTGCAAGAAATTAATAACTTTGCAAATTCAGAAGAATCTCGTGCACGCGAGGGGATTTTGTTTTATCAGGTGAAGATAGCGGGAATCGATTCTGCGGACTTGATTGCCTCAGTGCGAAGCTGTTTGGAAGATTCGAAATTAAATATAAATATTGTGGAATTGATAAAATCGATAAAAACTGGTGTTCTGGTTATTCCTAAGTTAAACGCTGTTAAAGCGAGTGTCATCGTTTCTCGGCTAAAGGAGTTTCCGTTTGATATTCAATGGAGTCAAATGTCACTTATCAGTGCTGAGGAGAAAAACAGTGCAAATCCTTAGCGTTTTGCTGTTCTCCCTTTCCGTATTTGCGGGGACATATTCGACGCATATGAACGAAATGAATGGTTTTGAAAATAAAGTCGAAACACTTGAGCGGAAAATTCGTAAGCTTGTGCATGAAATGAGTCAGACAAAAGATAAAGCGAAAATTCAAGAAATCACCCATGAAATTGTCCAGGACCATGAAGAGATGAAAAAAAACATTCGGCGTGCAGAAAAAATTAAATATCATTTACGCTTTGAACATCCAGAAAAGGGCGAATCCATAGAGATTAAATACTCTCGCCTTAACGCACAACGACTGCGCGAGTTGGAAAACGAATTGGGCTTGGATAAAATTTTGTCCCAACTTAAAATGAAAGTGGAAAGCACATTTCCAGAGCCCAAGAAGCCAGTGGAAGACAAAAAATCAGCTCCATTTGCAGAGCCATCGGCGACACCGCAGGAGCGCATCAAGTTGACGAAATAGAGGGTGCGTATGAGCAAGAAAGCAAACGATATCACCATCGCGTACGTTGACTCTAAAAAAAGTATCGGCACTTCACTAAAAAATACAAAGCCTACTCTTTCAAAGAAAATTAGTGATCTTGGTGATCTCAAGTTCAATGAAGGTGCCCAGTTTGTGACTCAATCCCTTGAAGATGGTGGTGCTATTCAATATTTGTTTGTTAAAAAAAGAATTAGTCCCTTTGATTTTCAATCTGTAATTCGAAAGAATTTAGTTTCGTCTTTAAATAACGAAGACGGGGTCGTAGTGTATTTGAATAAACTGGGCGTTAAGGATAAAGAATTGGCAGTAGAGGCAATAGCCACTCTTTCTGAGCTTGAAGCCTGGAACCCGCCCGTCTATGGAAAAAGAAAAAAGGATCAAAAACCTAAAACACGGATTCTTCCACAATTTAAAACCTCTTTAAACTCTCAAAAAATCAAGCGTATTGTGGGTAGGTCTGTTTGTGTCGGTGAGAAAAATGGGTTGGTTCGTACTTTAGCAAGTATGCCATCAAATATTTTAACCCCAAAAGAATTTAAAAAAATTCTTCAAAATCGTGCGAAGAGCAATAAATATTCATACAAATTCTTAGACACAGTAGCTCTGAAAAAACTAGGAGCAGGAAGTATGTTAGCCGTAATGAGTGCGGACCCCGATACCGAAGGGGGAATAGCTCATCTTACCTACAAACCCAAATCTAAAGCAAAAGCCGTTGTCAGCCTTGTCGGAAAGGGTCTTTGTTTTGATACTGGCGGATATAACGTGAAGACAAGCCATATGTATACCATGCATAGGGATATGACCGGATCGGCTGTGGCCTTAGCTTTATTTGAAGCTTTGGTGGAGCTGAAAGCTCCGATTGAAGTTCACGCGTATCTTGCACTGGCTGAAAATTTGATTTCACCAACGGGGTATAAACCTAATGACGTAGTTATCGCGATGGATGGGACAAGCATTGAGGTCGTTGATACTGATGCCGAAGGTAGAATGGTTCTGTGTGATACCTTATGCTATTCTAAAAAGGTAAACCCTGATTTGATTTTAAATTTTGCGACCCTTACAGGAACTGCCGTTTATTCTATTGGTACTAGGCGTGCAGCCGTATTTTCAAACTCTACGAAAGCCGGTGAATTAGCCGTGGCTGTGGGGATAGAAACAGGAGAGCGCTGCTGGCTCTTTCCAATTGGCGAAGACTACTATGAAAACATTAAATCTGAGGTTGCAGATATACTCCAATGCTCTAATGCACGGGGAGTGGATCATATCAACGCGGCCACTTTTCTAAGCCATTTTGTCGGCGATACCCCTTGGGTACACATGGATCTATCATCAGAAGAAAATAAAGGTGGCCTGGGCTTAGTGAGTTCTGACATAACAGGATTTGGAGTTCGCTGGGGACTAAAATTCATCGAACACTGGTGCCAGGCACCGGTCGTCCGGTGATCGGACATTTGGGGGAGTAATGAAGAATATAGTGATTCTATTTTCAGTTTTGTTTTTGCTGTCGTGCGGAGAAAATGGGAATGAGGTTGTTCATGGTGGCCATCAGCCGCCCCAAGAAGGGCAGGTTTTTGGCAAGCCTGCGAGTGACTATTACAAGCGTTTCAAATACACAAAAAGACAAGTCGATCTAAAATGGCATTATTGGTATCTGCAAAGCCTTCCTGAGATCTTTGCCAACTCCCCAAATCGAGCTTGGTCGATTGATGTGCAGTTAAATTTCAACCCAAGACCTACATACGTAGTTCGTTACCAACAATGGGTAAAGTCTGAAGAAGAATGGGTTGCCGTTTCCGATTCACCAGCAATTCAAGGCGACTGGAAGATCGAAAATAGATTTTTAAAAATGTCGACGATTGCGACCATGGCGCCTTATGAGACCGAAACAACGCAAGCGGTGATGCTCTTATTAGGGAAAGGCTTTATTGAACCAGCTCTGGCTGGAAAAAAAGTTCAAGTTGATTTTCTTGAGACGCGGCGACCGTTTTAATTTTTTTTCTTAGATTTTAGTACGCCATCCATGATCTTTTGCTCAATCTCTGCTTCTCGGGCGTCAGCATTTTCAGTTTTTTCTATAACTTTTCCATCTTTGATGTGTACGTCGCGAAAAATTTTATTTTCTCCATCGAAAAATCTATATGTCCAAATATCTATCCCATTTTTTCGTTTAGATTTAATTGGAGATCCAACCTGTTCCACAAGATCTGATTTATCGCCCCCAATTGGAAACTTTTCGTATTCTTTGTAAGGGCTTGTTCCGCAGCCGACTAATAAAAAGAGCACAAACAATTTTTTCACGTCTAATCCTAATTTGATCGAGAATCTATTAGTCGAGGATATCAAAATTCTTCTTCAGTTTCCAATGATTCTACGTCGGGCCGGTACTTTGTAACATAATTCGACGGATCAAACTGATCAGCGAGCTCAAATGATTTTCGTATACAATCATTAATCGAAATGCCTCCTGAAACTGTGCTATGCAACCAGAGGCCGTTAGTCGCCTTTATTTGGCCTTCGAAATGATCCATAAACTCAATCCAATCTGTATTGTATTGAGGAATTCCTGGGGCATGGTTCCAAGCCCAATATTTTTCCACAGGCGGTAGTTTTCCTAAGATTTTTTCTAATGCCTCTAGTGCAATTTTTAAACCATTTTGCAAAGACCAATTAATTGCTTGTGGATGGAAAGTTCCACCTAGCATGACCGTAAGAATATCTTTCCCTTCGGGGCAACGGTTTTCAAATATGTCTTTTGGGTGTAAAAAGCCTAAAATTTTCTCCCCCTCATTAGGTGAAACAAGCACCCCAAAACCTCTAAAATTAAGTGGTTTTTGAAATGCTATAGTTAAGTTTTTAATTGGGGCTGTTGGAAAGCTTGCCAGCTTCTCCAGGGTTACTTCGTCAATGATTCCGCCTAACACATCAGGCATTGCATTTGCTGGCAAGGAGAGGATTACATCCTGAAACTCTTCCGTAAAGGTTTGGCTTTCTACCTCATCCTGGTAAGTCACTTTGAACATTTTTCCCTTTTCGATCTGTGTGACATAAGAGTTTGGCTTGAAGTTTTCCCCGAGTTGTTTTTCCAATGCGTCGATTAAAACTTGCATACCATTTTTGAAGCTCAATAGGGCTGTTTGTTCATCTTTTTCAGACTGGGCTTTGATGGCCTTCACCATGGATCCATATTCTTGTTCCATGGCAATCATTTTGGGTATGGCTTTATTTATAGAAATTTTTTTAGCATCTCCACCAAAAATTCCAATCGCCATTGGGCAGACGACATTTTCAGCAACATCTTCGCCGAAATGA
>CAUJEF010000090.1 GCA_963169515.1 Bdellovibrionota bacterium | reverse complement strand
CATTCCACGAGACAAATAATATTCAATATACGTAAACCCATTTGCGAGCGTAAACGCCAGCTGCGAAATGGGGTTCGCTCCGGCCTCGGCAATATGATAACCAGAAATACTGACTGAATAGAAGTTTCGAACAGAGTTTTTTGCAAAGTACTCTTGAATATCACCCATCATCTTTAATGCAAAGTCCGTTGAAAATATACACGTGTTCTGAGCCTGATCCTCTTTTAAAATATCGGCCTGAACTGTCCCGCGCACAATTTCCAATGTTTTCAACTTAATATCAGACCATTCCTTCTGATCAAGTTTGCGGCCCAATTCTTTTTCCTTTTTATCGACCTGTTGATCAATTGCCGCATTCATAAAAAAGGCGAGCACGATAGGTGCTGGACCATTAATAGTCATGCTGACACTTGTCCTTGGATCACACAAATCAAAGCCATCTAGCAAAATGCGCATATCGTTCAGCGTACATATGCTCACCCCGCTTTCGCCTACCTTGCCATAAATATCCGGTCTGCGATCAGGGTCTTCCCCATACAAAGTTACACTATCAAACGCAACCGACAAGCGCTTGGACACATCGTTTTTTGTTAAAAATTTAAACCGTCTATTTGTACGATCCGGAGTTCCTTCCCCGGCAAACTGACGGCGTGGTTCTTCCTCTTGTCGTTTCAATGGATACACACCCGAAGTGAACGGAAAATTCCCTGGGGTATTTTCAAGCTTTAGAAATCTATACCGATCCCCCCAGTCATTGAAATCTGGGAATGTCACACGCTTTATTTTTGTCCCGCTCAAGCTTGTCTTGACCAACGGCTGTTTAATGTCTTTGCCCCGAACCTGGTAGGTAAACTCCTCGCCACTGTAAGATTTTTTTAAACCTTCCCACTCTTCAATTAATTTCAATTCATCTTTCCCAAGTTCGACAATTTTTTTATTAAA
Source organism: Bdellovibrionota bacterium (assembly GCA_963169515.1). Classification (GTDB taxonomy): domain Bacteria; phylum Bdellovibrionota; class Bdellovibrionia; order Bdellovibrionales; family JAEYZS01; genus CAUJEF01. The sequence goes on along the minus strand of CAUJEF010000090.1, from coordinate 10,942 downwards.
AACCGCTTCCAGTGAATCTTGAGCACCTGGGGCAAGCTCCATCGCTTTTTTTAAAGCACCAGCTTCGGAAGCTACCCTTGCCTTTTCCATAACAGTTTTCTTATAGGTTTGGACTTTTTTAGCAACTTCTGCCAAATAGTTTTGTCGATCAGCAGGTATGATTTGCTGTTTGTTTGTATGACGAAAACGATCCTTGTCCACAACGTGAAAAATTTTATTTTTTGATTTCTCAAATAACTTATCTGCTATTGCAAAAAATAAATAATTCAAGCCCTCGTCATTAAATTGCGAAGCCTGGGTCAAGTAGATCGGGAATTTTGTATCGTCTTCTGTAAATAATTTTTTTGATCGCCGGTATTGCTTGCGAACATCCCGAAGCGCATCTTGAGACCCTTTTCGGTCGGCTTTGTTGATGGCGATAAAATCGGCATAATCAATCATGTCTATTTTTTCTAGCTGTGATTGTGCGCCAAATTCGCTTGTCATCACATATAGGCTCATATCAACAATGTCCGTAATATTTGAACCCGATTGCCCGATTCCCGATGTCTCTGCGATTAACAGATCAAACGCTTGGCCTTTCCCAAAATTTAAAATTTCTGGAAGCGCGTCTGAAATCTCCTTGCCTGATCCACGGGAAGCGATCGAACGCATATATGCACGCCCATTGATGATGGAATTCATCCGGATGCGATCACCCAACAGCGCCCCGCCCGTCTTGCGCTTTGTTGGGTCCACAGAAAATATGCCAATCTTGATTTCGGGAGCCGCAAATAAAAACCTTTGCACCAACTCGTCAACTACGCTGGATTTGCCTGCCCCGCCCGTTCCGGTCACACCAATGACAAGCGGATTTCGGTTGTGTCTTTTTAGCTCCCCTGAAACTTTTCCATTAATTTCCAGCGAAGTGATCGCAAGACCCATAACTCGGTCCTGATTTTTTCCTAAAAATTCAGTTTTGGGTAAAAACTCGTCTGTATATTTTAAGATGTCATAGTCACAACCCCTAACGATCATTTCGACCATGCCATCAAGGCCCATCTTACGGCCGTCTTCGGGGTGAAAGATTTGAGCGATGCCGTAGTCTTCCAATTCATGCTTTTCTTTCGGCGTGATGGTTCCCCCACCGCCACCATAAATTTTTACGTAATTTGCACCGCACTCAGCCAATAGATCCCTCATGTATTTAAAGAATTCCATATGGCCGCCCTGGTATGAGCTAACGCAAATTCCCTGTGCGGATTCTTGTAAAGCCGATGTAACAATGTCCATCACCGAGCGGTTGTGGCCCAGGTGGATAACCTCGCATCCCGCATCCTGAAGCATACGTCGAACAATATTGATCGAGGCATCATGACCGTCAAACAGCGATGCCGCTGTTACAATCCGGATTGGGTTTTTTGGTTTATGCATACTTATAAAAGCCTCGTCCGGTTTTCTTGCCTAACCATCCGGCCTCGACATATTTTACAAGCAATGGGCACGGCCGATATTTGCTATCGCCAAGACCCTCGTGTAGCACATTCATAATCGCAAGACATGTATCAAGCCCAATAAAATCCGCCAGTGCGAGCGGTCCCATCGGTTGGTTTGTTCCCAATTTCATTGCACTGTCGATGGCCTCAACTTCTGCAACGCCTTCGTACAGGGCATAAACGGCCTCGTTGATCATCGGCATAAGAATGCGATTAACAATGAAACCAGGGAAGTCACGGCTCTCAACAAATATTTTATCCAAAGATTCTGCAAAAGCTTTTACAATTTTGAAAGTTTCGTCACTTGTTTGTAAGCCACGGATTCCTTCAACCAACTTCATTAAGGGCACCGGGTTCATAAAGTGCATCCCCGCAACGCTTTCCGGACGCTTTGTCACAGATGCGATTTTCGTAACGGAAATTGAAGATGTGTTGGTGCATAAGATTGTGCCAGGACCACAGACTTCATCTAATTTTTTAAAAATATCGAGTTTTAATTGAACGCTTTCCGTTGCCGCTTCTATAACGAAATCGCATGGACCCAAATCGTTAAACTGGGTCGTCGCCTTGATGTTTTTTAAGAGCTGGTCCTTGCCTTGGGCATTTAAAATTTCTTTTTTAATAAGACGGTCACAGCTTACAGAAATTGTCTGGATACCCTTTTCCAACGAAACCTGGGAAATATCGTACAGGGTGACCTTAATATTTTTTCCGGCAATAACTTGGGCTATGCCATTTCCCATTTGGCCGGCACCAATTACACCAACATTTTTCATATTTTACCTTTCTATTGAAGCAAAGAATTTATTTTCCAAACAAGCATGATTTCATCATTAAAAACTTTCGTTCCTTCTTCCAAGTTTTTAATTCCCCACAGGAACAATGTGGAAGTGCGTTGCTCATTCGAAATATTTAGACCCGCTATCCATCGCGAGGTCTGATCCCCGATCGTTGTTTTATTAGGGTCCAGAATATCGTAACGAACTTGAATTCCAACATCACCAATCGGGTGATTCAAGTCCACATGCCATGAATGAAACTGCTCATAATTTGCGGTTGACTTGCTGTCGCCGACAAAGCCTTCGGCGACGCAATTTATTTTGTAGAGATTAAACGCGGAATATAGACCCACGATACGTGTTTTAGATTCTACCGCAGACCGGAATTCCCCTATCTGACCAGAAAACGCAAATTCAAGGCCCGCACGATTTTTCCAACCCAATTTTTCCGTGAACCAAAGATTTCCATCAATATCTGTTCCACCTTCACCATTGTGCACGGTTGCCAAAGTAAAAAATCCATTATGCGCATTGGAATAGGTCGCTCCATAATCGCGCAAACCAAAATAATGATTTTCTAAAAATAGTGTGTCCGGCAATAGTCTTTGGGATTCGCGAGCGCCGCCCTCATAGCCGAAATTAATGGGGACCAGTCCTGCGCGAATGACTCCGTAATTTGAGTCCCATTGTCCGTAGGCCTCAAAAATGCCAAAGTTCGTATTTGATGTGATCACGGTGTTTGAAAAACGGCTCGGCGTTATATAGGACAGCTGGCCCCACCCAAATTCAACAGATAAATTTTTATCATATTCCCATTTTGTGAAAATATAACTGCGCTCTAAAGAAAACTCCCCACCATCAGACTCGACAAATTTCAACTGCGGCTGAAGCAAGATATCCGACAGGGAGAAGGTCCCCAGATGCTCCTGAGATGCATGACTTAAGCTTGCCGCGAACAAAATAAAAAAGTGAATGTATTTGTGCATTTATGACGAAAAGAATCCCACTACAATCCAAAGTTGTCACGCTTTTTCAATTCTTCATAACTAGCTAGAAACATAGCGCGAATCTTATTTTTTAGCTCATCCCGAGTGTCTACCGTGTATCCTACTGTCGGCACGGGGGGAAGAATTTCTAGCGTGACATCTTTTCGAACATTAAAATTCAAAAATAATTGCCCCTTTGGTAGAATTTTGTCAGTACCATAGATAACAACAGGGACTATCGGCACACCAGCTTGAATTGCAAAAATAATTGGTCCGCTTTTAAATTCTCCGATGCCTGGCGTAGCCTGACGCGTTCCTTCCGCTGCAAGGATAAAGCTTTCACCACTGGCCAATCGGCTTTTGGCTTTGCTTAGGGTCTCAATGGCTTCTTGCCTGTTTCCACGGTCAATTTTGAGCGTTCCATAAGCTGCCATTGCTTGAGAAAAAATTGGAATTTTAAAAAGTTCAGCTTTAGCACCAAATTTTACCCCCTCTGGAATAGCCTCGAGCAGCACGGGGATGTCATAGTGGCTCAAGTGATTAAAAACATAAAGACACCCCCCAGACGGTACATTTTCCCTGCCAAGCACCTTTAGCTTCACTCTCGCCGTTCGAAGTAAACTTTGCCGCCACCATGAAAACACCCATAGCACCACTTTTTCAGCTTTTTTTTGTTTTACAAACAGGGCGGCTGTCGCAATTATGATCGACCCCGCCGCTGTGGAAAGCCCAATGAAAAGCGAAAAAGGCACCGTGATAATCATAGACATAATTTTTAAGAAAATTTTTTTCATAACAACCCGAGCAGCTTGTCCACAGCATTAACTAGCTTAGGGTTTACCATTTCTGCGTTGACCTTTAGATCTTTGACGTTTCCGACCTCAGATTGCGCGTCATCTAATACAACTTTTAGAACATAAAAGGGAATTTCTTCAAAAAATAAATACTCTGCGACTTCAAACGCCTCCATGTCCACGATCGGACATTTAGTCATTTCAAATAATCGCTTTTTATCTGCCTCAGTCTTTACCGCCTCATCCACCGTGACAATTTCTACCGATGGAATTTCAGAGTTTAAAATTTTTATCCTTTCGACAAATATGGCTGGTTTTTTTTGGATCCGCGGATCCAGCATAAACTCGCAAGGCAGAAATACATCGCCCATTTTAATATCCTTCCGAAGCCCTCCGCAATAACCGGCCAAAAGGACGTGATGGACCATGTTTTTTTCTAAAAATATTTCTAGGGATTTTTGAATGTGCGCTCGCCCCTGTCCACCACACATCAAATGTATTTTTTTATCACCCCATTCGCCCTCGACATAATTAAGGCCGTCAATTTTAAATTGCGTGGGGTATTTTATATATTCTTTAAGGGCGTTAAACTCTTCCGCAAATGCCGTGACGATCAATACGGATTTCATTGTTCCGCCCACCTGTTATTACCCACAAAACACATAATGTGAGCTTAGCAAAGCAGAACCTTAAACTCTAGTTAAAAAGAATCCCATTCTGAGGAATTGAAAAGCTGCCCAAATATGTTTCACGGCCCGTTGACGGATGATTCACAGTTGAAGATTTATTATAATACATCACATCGCCAGTCACATTGCCGCCGGATAAATTCAAATTTAATGAAATATAACCATAGTCATCAGTGAAACGAACAACACAACGATTGTTCACCATGCCGCTCTGTACGTCCGCACGCTCGGGTCCCATATAGATTCGAATAACGCTATCTGTATAGCGAAGGGCTATCTCGTCAAAAACAACAATACCCATAAATGAATTTGCTTTATCGATTTGGCAATTGCCTGTGAACCGAAGGTGTGCGCCCATAGAAATCGCACCCGAACTTGCAACACCACCATATTGATTTGGATCATCAATATTAATAAAGGATGAAACAAGCCCGTCGATTGCCCATGCTTGATCTTGGCTACCCGATGCGTAGCTTAAGCCCCGAATTGCAACACTTCCGCTCTCTAGGACATTCCAGCCATTCATACCCGGCCCGACACCGTTTGGCTGACCCAAATTGTTTGTTTGAAGACCGCTACGTGATCCGCGACCAATGCGCTCTTTTTCTTTTTTAGGAGCACATGCTGCGACCAAAGAGACCAATACTGCAACCGTTGCAAAAGATAATAGCTTTTTCATAAGTTCTATCCTTAATAGTGTTAGCCGGGCACAAACCCTGCCGTTACCAATGTCTGTAATTACAAGCCAAATGCCGCTCAAATCGCTTTAAATCGCGTATTAGATCAAAAGTAGACACATACCCTAAGAAGTGACATTTTGTGGATTCAGCTGTCAAACTAAAGGCCGGATCTGATCTGGGGACTATAAGCCGCTCCCCTTTCTCCCGATAAAGCGTATAGATATGGCGCGCTTTTTATTGATCAATAACGATGCTACAAACCTTAAGCAAATGGAAGAGGCTTTGGGAATCACTGCTGACGTCAAAAAGCAGCGTGCGGAGGCCCCCGCCGCAGATGCTGACAATAAGCTCGGCAGCGAAATTGAACATGAAATTTTTGTCGAGTTAGACGAAAAAAAAGTAGAAGACGCAATGAACGCACGGGCATTTGATGTCCTTTTAATTGATCATACTTTTATTAAGGGAAATCCGTCTGCGTGGGCGCAATCATTTCGCAAAAAAATCACGCTTCCTGCAAATCAAAACACAAAGTTTATTGTTCTCAGCTACGACGAAAATGTCGATACCATTCGCCGGTTTATGCTGAAAGGCGGTTACGAAGATTACATCGCCCTTCCGGTAGATGCGCCAATCTTTAGGGAAAAAATATCGCTACTGGTTTCAAAAAAAGGAGCCTACAAAAAAGAAATTTATTCCCTGCCGGTCACCGAGCCCGTGCGAGTTGCCTACACGTTTGAAATCGAAGACATCGGCGAGTTCGGATTAACATTAAAGGCAGCAAAAAAGTATGAGCCTGGTGAGATTATCTCGTTTTTCTCGCCTGCCTTTGCTCGCGACGGTGGCCAAGAGGTAGTCGGCAAATGCTTTTCTTCTGAAAAGCACCCATCAAGCCCCGATATGTTTCAATGTAAATTTGTTTTCTTTGGCAATGGCCCTGTTTTGAAAAAACAAATTCGCACATGGATGAAAACCGAGTATATTCGCAAGAAACAGTCCGCCTAGACCTAGACCCAGCTTTTCTCCCCTCTAAAAAAATCATTACCTTCCGGCCTAAAATCCTGTTCTACTCATCCATGGGGATTCCACGGAGGGGAAAATGGGTAAATTTTTATCGCTTTTAATGATTTCTATCCTTGCCATCGATTCAGAGGCGGCAATAATTGTAAAGCTAAAAAAGAATGTTTCAGCAAAGCAAGTGACACATCTAACAAGCATCTTCAAAGTCACTGACGATCTGGTTGAAGATTTAAACATTTTTTTAATTGAACCTAAGGCTAACCGAACCAGCAAACAAAGTATGCGTTCTGCTCTGGGCGCACTCTCGCAAATGGATTTTGTCGAATATGCTCAAGAAGATCACCCCATCACATTACGCGAAAAAGTTCCGAACGACGCTCAATATGGAGAACAATGGCATTTAGATAAGATCAGCGCACCTGCCGCATGGGACCATGCAACGGGAGGAAAAAATGCACTTGGGAATGCCCCTGTGGTTGCCATTGTCGATCAAGGTATGGATATCAACCATCAAGATTTGAAAGAAAATATTTGGCTTAATACAAATGAAATTCCAGATAACGGGGTTGACGACGACAATAACGGATACGTTGATGATTTGAACGGGTGGAACGCAGTTGCTGGGAATGGCAATGTCACAAATTCAAGCGCGTCGGAAAGTCACTCTACACACGTAGCAGGGATTGCCGGTGCCAAAGGCAACAACAGTATCCAAGTTTCCGGTGTAAACTGGGAACTGAAAATTATGGCTGTAAAGGTGTTGGGGGGACAGGGGTCACTTACTTCATTGGCATTAAAAGCTTATGGCTATGTATTAAAGCAAAAGAAACTATGGCTTGAAACCAATGGGGAGAAGGGTGCAAATATTGTTGCCACCAATTCTAGTTTTGGTGTGGACTATGCTGATTGCAAATCCGGTGACTACCCTGCTTGGAACGATATTTACAATGAAATGGGCAAATACGGAATCTTGTCGGCAGCTGCAACCGCGAACCTGAACATTGACGTTGATGTCAGTGGCGACGTCCCAACAGGTTGTGATAGCCCATATATTGTTTCTGTTACAAATACGACAAACACCGACAACAAAAGCTCCAGTGCTGCTTACGGAAAAACCATGGTGGATATAGGTGCCCCAGGGACTTCTATATTATCCACAATTCCGGGGAATGGAACAGGCTATAAATCGGGAACCTCAATGGCAACACCCGTTATTTCTGGCGCCATCGCATTATTGCATACAATGGCAAGCCCCGCCCTTGCTACACTTGCTGTTGAAAAGCCGGCCGCGGCGGCCCAAGCGATAAAGAATATTTTGCTTGAGACTGTTGATAAAGTCGCTGCTCTGGATGGTCAGACGGTTTCGGGTGGCCGAGTGAATTTGTCGCGGGCAGCGCGCGATGCAGCTGAATACACCGTCCCGCCGCAAGTGGGTTACCGATCGGCGCTGATGTATTTCATGAAAAGGTAATTAAAAATAAAATACCATCCCCGCATTGATTGGCGATTGGCCAATCGTGCGGAAGCTGACATCACTTGAAAGTGAAATTACGCCGATACCGGCTTCAAACATAAACCCCAAATTTTCAAGCCCTGGGAAGAAAAACTCAGAGCCTACAACACCCATAAGCTCAAAACCGGAACTGTTGTCACCCGCTACTTTGTTGCTAACAAGCCCCGCTCCGCCCCCCATATAAAAAAGCATTGAATCTTCGGGGAAAATCACACGGTAAATTTTAAACAAAAGCCCAAAGGCAGAATTTGTTTCGCCGGTGGATATTCCAACAGCCCCAGAGAATGCAAGGTCCTTGCTGGTATAATATTTTGCCATGATGCTGGGCAATCCCACCACGTCACCCACACCCACCTGGTTCGAATAGCCAACCCCCAAACGGTGTTCTAAGCTTTTGTCTGCGCCAAAAGAAAGAGACGTTGCCATAAGAATGCTAAATAACACGATGTATTTCATTGGAACCTCCACCCACGAATATGAGACCATCTACGATTGTGATTTTGCAAATACTTTTTTTGATTGCCTCAAGCGTAATGCCCGCGGTAAAAGCATTCTAATCGTGTATTTACGGGGCTGTAGCTCAGCTGGGAGAGCGCTTGCATGGCATGTAAGAGGTCGTCGGTTCGATCCCGATCAGCTCCACCAAATTGAACAATGGACGAACGGGCGACCGGAAGCATGCCGAGTTGACCTGCCCCTCAATCATATACTTCTCGTCGGTGACCAATTTTTAAAATCAGAACAGTTTTATTTTTTTCGTCGATTTGAAAAATGATTCTATGATCTCCAACTCGAAGGCGACGCAACCCTTTCAAACTGTATTGTAGAGGCTTTCCGAATTCAATTGGATTCGTTGCCAATTTCTTTTCAATGGCTTTCCGAATATTTAGCTTATCTGATTTTGAAATAGATGAAAGATCATCTTTGATCGATTCATGGTACAGGATTTTGTACACGGATTAGTCCCAGATATCTTCATGGGACACTTTTTTAGATTTCTCAGCTAGTCGGGCCTCACCTACTTTTGAAAAATAGAAGTCTTCCTGAAGTTCTAATGCCTTTTCAAGCAGAAGATGGCTTATGCCTGCGATAGAAGTCTTTTCTTTTTTTGCAATTTTATTTAAAGATTCAAAAATATCATCTTCGACTGTTAAATTGATTCTCTTTTTAGCCGTTGGCATTACTCACCTCACGCTCTTCAGTGTAACACCTTTACATCACTAAATGCAAGAATTAAATAAAAATATCGAAAAACCTTCGCTTCCTAATATACTCCTCACGGTGGACGTAATATGATGACCTTTGAATCTTCGCTAGCAATCCACGCAAACGATTGAATTGCCGGGACATAGAAAAATCGTGTGTAATGGCGCGTGGAATTTGCTCCATCCGTTGGCAAAGTCGCGCCAGTTATTGTGACCTGATCAAAGGCCCACGTTCCCGTCTTCCAATTCTCAGGTACAGTTAAGCGTCGTATGACTTGTCCCTCGTCACCCATGCGCGAATAAAATTTTCCAGTCGCTGGATCATGCGCCCAATAATTGGACTCTGCTGGAAAGCCTCCGGCTGTTTTTAAGACATTCCATCCCGCTGGTATATTATTTAAATCAAGCGCGAATAAACTTCCAGGACTTTGCAGGACAAGCAATCTATTAACAGGTTCTAGAAACGCCGTAACCCACTCACCCTGATATGCTGGCGGCCAATCATAAGACGGGGTCGACTTTACCCTCCAGTCGTTGCCATCTAAATATTCTAAATTTCCAGTCGCATGATAATCGGGACGAATGTAATAATATCTTTTTGTTACTGGATCATAGACAGTTACTGATTCTGGATATGTCCGAGAAAACGCTGTATTTTGCATTCGAGTCCACAAACCCGTTGATAAATCAAATTTATGAACAGCTCCTGTGGAATGAGACAGCGTGGTTATAGCAGTGCCCGTTACGCGCAAGTAGCTTCCTTTGGCTCCACCACCCATTTCTGGCGATTGATAAGAAATTGTCTGATATAAATGACCTGGCGCTGGGATTTGCCCCGCTGTTGCCCCCAGAAGTTCGTAGTATGGGGCACCGGTTGTTTCATCAGTTGTGTAATCATAGCGATTGGGATCTGAAGTCCTAACTCCATTAGCGTTGGGCAATCGTGACCAGGTTGCCGTAGAAAAATCAAAAATTGTTGCATCAATATTTACTACCGGACAACCATGTCCGCCCGATCCTGCAATGACGTATGCTCCACGCGCTGAATAGTCAGGAGCAAAAGTTCCGCCCCCAAAACATTTGAAAACAGCATATCCCCAAGTACCGGATGACGACCCAGGATAGCGAACATCATTGCTGGTATTGGTTCCTATCGCAATGGCCTGTCCGGGCCCCGGTAAGGCATAAGGTTCACCCGGACGTGGGGTCGCCGTTGCAGTTGGAGTAGGCGTTGGAGGGCGTGGAGTTGTGGTTGCAGTTGGTGTAGGCGTAGGAGCAGGAGTAGGGGTTGCAGTGGGAGTTGCAGAAGGCTGTGGTGAACCACCAAGCGAGGAACTGTTTTCAAAATGAAGGCTTTTAAAACCTTGTCCACAGTTATTAAAAAGAACAATAAGAAAGACAATAGCAATGGCTGTTGTAAAATTACTCTTCACGCCTGCCCCTTATGACTATATCTCTTCGGCTAGACTGTCTTAAAATGTTACAGCTTTCTATATTTTGTCGATCAGTTGCCAGCGTATGTATTTGAATTAAGGGCGGGAGAATGTCTCAATATGATACTTAAAATTTTATCTATTTGGTCATGAGTGTAATAAATTAAGACGGGCTGGCCGATAGTATTATGAGCCCTACAGGAAAGCGGGTGAAATGAAGAATATTCGTCTTTTCTTACAATTAACAAGCATAATAGCATTGGTTGTGCTTTTTAATAACTGTGGACAAGGTTTTAAAAGCCTTCATTTTGAAAATACTTCTTCCCTAGGAAATTCACCACAGCCATCGCTAACACCGATTCCGACGCTTA
>CAUJEF010000089.1 GCA_963169515.1 Bdellovibrionota bacterium | reverse complement strand
GAGGAAGAGTCTTCTGAAAGTATGTATTTATTGTTTTCTTTTCAGACGAAAGATCAATATTTAGTAGATCGTTTTCGACAAGGCGAGAGCCTAGAGGCAGTTTCTTATACCCGGGAAGAGAGCCATTGAATAAATGATTATCTGAATTCACCGCGAGCGAGTTCAACCTGGTTAGAATAATTCCCTGAAATGTCATCTTCGTAGATAACAAACCATCGATCATCGTTATTAAAAGTTACATAAAATGTATCTGTGGGGTCTGAGCTATCTTGGATGTGTGGGGCGCGAACACGAGAGCTTAAAAACATTCCGGGAATGTCTGCCTCATCGAAAATCCCATAGACAGAAATATCGCGATTGTTTGTGCGATTTGAATCGCAAACAGTGATTTCATACTGGTTTATAGAGTCAGGCAGACGGGTCATCAAAATTGAAAGTGTGCCGTCAAAATTAGGCGCGCAAGCAGAAGTTCCCTTCCCGCCACATTGAGCGGTAAAAATGAAAAGCAGAGAAAGGCCGATGTACAGCCGAATCTTTCTTATAAATTTAAATTTGAATTTGAATAGCACAAATCATTTCCCTGTCGCCAGTATTGGAGATTAGTCCACCCTAGGTTTGAATACGGCAAAAGAGGATGTATGTTAACTAAAGAATTTGGATGATTTGTAGCGTAAGAATTCGGATTTGCGTCTATGGAAGGAATCAACGACACATTTTGTTCAAGTGTAGTGTTTCCCTGGTTCAATACCACTTTAAGCACTCGAGCGTTTGGGCCCACGTGTACCTGGAAGGTTAAATCCGTTAGATTTAAATTACTCAAAAGCGAATCAAGAAATGGGCGATCAATATCGTCGCCACTTGCGCCTGAACCAATGGTTTGCCCTGTAAGCGAATAAATCACAACGTAAGATGATGACGTAGTTGAAATGGAATTTGTATCTATGCCCGAGAAAAATCGTAGAGATGTGTTGGCCTCATCAAAATCGCCTGGGTGAGACATGAACTTCACGAATGTATAGGATATATTGCTAGGATCTGTTTCAACTCGTGCGGGGAGAAGGGTTCCATTCATTTTGATGCAATCAAGAAGCTCAACGGGACCACCGGAGCCATTGTTATTCGTTCCGTTGTTTGTTGAATAAGATTTTATCCCCTTGCTGCAGCCAAACATCAGCAGACCAAAAACTATTAAGATTAAGAATAACACCGATGATTTCATTTTAGACTCCCCTGCTTTTTTAGGTTGCAATTCACGGGCCGCGGACAGCTTCAAAACATCAAAAAAAGCTTGTAAATCTATATGGTTAAAAATACCGTGATTCTCAGAATGAGAAAATGTGTAGCAATATTTTACAGCTGTCTGCTTGCCACGGGGGGCTGTGCGCATAGAGAAGTATCTCAGGATGAGACGCCGCTCGCTCTGAATTCCCCAATGAAATTTGAAATCTCGGGCGAAAAAGGATATCGCGAAAAGCAAAAATATTTTTATAGTTCACACCAAAAAACTTACGAGGGTAAACAGATCGCGCATGAACGAAGTGAAAATACAGAATTCGCTGTTGAAAATGAAATTATCAGCGTTTCTAAGGATCCAAGGTATATCGAGGTAAAACAAAAAACGATTGAAAAATCGGGGCCTGCTGATTTGGAGCAAATGGCCTTTCCAGAATTAAACGAGACATTGGCATTTCGTTACAACCCTTGGGGTGATGTTTTAAAAGCGGGTGACAAGCCCCCATTCAGTATATTTTTTGTGTCTCCGGTTCCTCTCCCGCAGCGCCCCATACAGGTGGGTGACACTTGGGAATACAAGGGTAGTTGGATTGATTACAATCAAGGTATTGAGATGAACGTGAATTTAATAGGTGTGTTGAGGGAAACAATTTCCTGCTACGACAATGAAATTTGTTTGAATCTTGAATACAGCGGAAACGTGGAACTTCCAGAGAAACTACAAAAAGCAGCGAAGTTTAAGGGGAAGGTTTTAGCGAAGTTTATTCTGCGACCGAAAAACTTCTCCGTTTTAAGGTCTGAGATTTACAATACTGAATATCTTGCGCGAGATGATTTCACAATGGACATTAAATCTTGTATTGTGTCCAAAATTGCGAGCTCTAAGGAATTACTTACTTGTACGCCTTAAGATTGCGTTTATTCCAGGCTTGGGAATTCGGTAAGCTAAGCGAGAAATAATTTTTAATTATTTGTGTACACGTATAGGTACCTATGCTACACTGGGTTCTTAAAGAGGTGCTTTATGAAATCTACATCCCCTAGAAGCTTCAGAGCGAACTTGAAAGATTATATGGAAATGGCAACTGCCAAACCAATCCGCATTCAGAAACGTGAGGGCAATGCCTGTGTTCTGATGTCGGAGGAATATTATGAGGGACTTTTGAATGAGATTACGTCTCTTCAAAAGAACCTGTTGTCTGCGAATCAAGTCATTAAGGGAGAAATCACAGAATACAAGATGCGCGATAAGGATCGTCTAAAAAGATTCAACAAATGAAGATAGTTAAAACCCCACAGTTTGATGTGGACCAACTCCACATCGAAGATCACATTTTTGAATCCAATGAGCAACAAATTGAGTTTGTTGATAGATTCATCGAAGAATTAGATACAGCTGTTCATTGGATTCAATCCAACGTCACAACCCCTAAAGAGGATGGAATGGGTGATCGATCTTGGCCATTTTACCGCGATCATCGAGGCCTGTACCGCTACCGTTTGAAATATCTTGTGATCAGTTCACCTAGAACAATGATCCTAAAACGAATCATTGATAACCGAGAGCAAAATTTAGATATTTATCCGTCTCATAAGCTGGATAGCTTTTCCGCTGACGACGAATGATTCCTCCTGCGATTAAATCGATCTTAGGGGTAGCATTTTGTATCATGAGGTGCTTTCTAAACACCTCTATCCGGTATTAAGTCAGGATTGCCCAGGTAACCCCATCACCTTCGAGGTCGGTGCCGACCTGCCATTTTTGAATATAAAGACTGCGGGATAAATATGAGCGAATCGATTTTTTCAAAACATTAGTTCCGTGACCATGAATGATTTTGACCTTGTCGAGTTGATCGCGAACCGCTTTGTCTAAAATGCGTTCTAATTTAGTGACAGCTTCGTCCGCATTTAGCCCTCGGAGGTCGATTTCTAATTCCTCTTTTGGAAGCGGCACAGCCTCGCTAAGCCTGCTATTCGCTGATATAGCAGCAGAGTTGGTGGGTTGTTTTTTTGGAATAATATCTTTCCAGTGCACTTGAATGCGCATGGATTTTGAAAGCACGGGGACTTCACCTTTGTTATTTAAAACGCCCTGAATGATTCCGTCTTGGTTGAGACTTAAGATAAAACAGGTAGAACCAGGCGGTAGTTTTTCAGCGAATTCCTTTTCGTCAGAAATTGTGTCTTCCGATGGCGTCGATTTTACAATCTGTGGTAATTCGGCTCTAAGCTTATTTAAATTGGCAGACTTTTCTAATTTCATTTCTTCAATAATTTTTTCAATTCTTTTTTCTGCCCGTTCGACTGATTTTTGTAATATCGCCGTCTTTTCGCTTTCAAGGCGGTGCAAAAGACGCATATGCTTTTCTTTGTTTTCTTCGGCTATCTGGAGCTCGTGTGCGAGTTTTTCACGAACTTCCAAGAGCTGAGTCTTATAGGTCTCGATTTCATCGAGTTGGCCTTCTTTTTTGCGCGTTTCCGGGGATAGATAACTGAGCGCCTTTTCTATGATAGATTCAGGAACCCCCACGTTTTTTGCGGTCTTGATCGCAAATGATCGCCCATGAATTCCCAGAAACAATTTGTATGTTGGATTTTTATCGTATTCCATACTGCCGCATACAATTGGAGATGATTCAGCCCAAATCTGTTTCAATGGGCCGAGGTGGCTGGTGATAATTCCAAAAACCCCTTGATCTGCATAATGATCAATGAATGCTTTAGAAAGCGCAGCCCCCTCTTCCGGATCAGTTGAGCCACAGATTTCATCGACAAGTATAAGTTGATCTGATCCGTGGGCCTTAGTGGCTTCCGTAAGAGTCTTTAAATGGGAAGCAAAGGTACTTAAGTGCTGATCCACGTTCTGCGTGTCGCCGATAGCAACATAAATTTTAGAAAAAAATGGGATTTCAGAATCTTTTCCCGCTGGGATCGGCAATCCGCAACGCGCCAGGTGTGCACAAAGGCCGATGGCTTTGAGTAACACAGTTTTCCCGCCAGCATTCGGTCCGGTCAGAATTAAAATTCTTTTATTTTTATCAAAGCGAACAGTGTTGGGAACCACCTTTACTTGTTCTTGTAACACCAGGAGCGGATGGCGTACATCCATTAGGCTAAACGAGTCATTGTTAAATTTAAAAAAATGACCATCAATTTTTTTTGCAAACGAAGCTTGGGCCATGCGAATGTCAAAGTTGAGCAAAACTTTGAATGTGGTATCAAAGTCAACGGTGTTAGAAGATAGAAATTGCGACAATTGTGTTAAAAGCTTTTGAACTTCCTTTTCAATTCCAAATTCAACTTCACGAAGTTTATTGTTGATAGGAATAATTTCTTGCGGCTCCATAAAAACGGTTTGCTTGGTTTGACTGGAGTCATGAATGATCCCTTCGATGTCGTGTTGCTTCCCACTTCGGATTGGCAAGACCCACCGGCCCTCACGGTTTGTTACATATTTATCTTGTAGCAATGATTCCATCTGATGGCTTTTGACTAACTTATCGAGCGTCATTCGAATGTTTTTTTCAAGTTGCTTTTTTTCATTGAACAAGCCGAAGAGGGTTTCGCTGGCGTCAGATCTGATTTCCCCCTCTGGGGTAATGAGCTGATCGATTGCAGATAAAATTTTCTTGGAATCCATAATTTCGCGGTAAGATTTTTTAGCCCAGGGCCCAGAGCTTTGTCCCAATGCTCGCTGAACGGATACGGAATCAAAGCAAAATCGTTTTACATCGAGGATTTCAGAAATTTTCAAAACTGCTTTTTTCGTAAGACGATCATACCAGCTATTAAAATTATTAAGGCTATCTACGGATGGACGCTGTCCCAAGGTTACAAGTTCCAAGGCATCTTTGATTTCTTCAAGCTGTTGTGTGGCCTGCTCTTGCCTTTCATGGGGCCTTGTATTTTGAATTTCCGTGCGTGCGAAATTACTGGTTGCAAGGCTTTGGATGCGGCTTAAAGTTTTATCCCAATCTAGATTTTCGAGATCCAAGTGTGATTCCTCCGGCGACGAGAATACCAAAAATTAATGGCAAAAACATCCCTATATGATTATAAATCGTACGAGGGGCATTTTTGAGATACTTTATTTCAACCACACCCACCCATTCAGTTTTTTGTGGTGACTGCAAAACCAAATCGCCATTTGCCAGCATGGCAGATGAAATGCCTGTGTTCGTTGAGCGAATCAGAGGGCGTCGAAATTCGATAGAGCGAGCTAGCGTCATGTAGAGATGCTGAAACGATTCAAATGTATGACCAAACCACGAATCGTTTGTTACATTTACTAGAATTTCAGCTCCCTTTTTTACAGATTGTGAAACAAACCATGGATGCAAGCCCTCGTAACAAATTTGTGGTCCGATATCTGTATGCAGAAATTTAAAGGCGTCTGGTCCCAGCCCGCGCTCGAAATCGGACACTTCTGGAAATATCTTTAATAACCACGGAAACCATTGGCTCCCTGGCATATATTCCCCGAAGGCAAGAAGAAGGCTTTTTTTGTAAATATTAAGAAGCTTTCCTGTACTATCGAACATAAAAATTGAATTGCTTTCCCCCCGAGTGTTCGGATTTTGGGAGTAGGCTCCAGATATAAGAGGGGTTTTATTTTTTTTAATAAAATCGATCACCTTTTTATGAACCGGTCTTGAGGCATAGTGAGCGTCCATAAACTCTGGGATTGCGGTTTCGGGCCAAAGAATCCAATCGATCTTGTTGCCTTTGTCGATTTCACTTTGGGTGAGATGAAGGAACTTCTCGATCGTAGGGTCTTTGTATTTCGCGCCGTAAATTTGCCACTGTTTTTCAAGGTTTCCTATGTTTGCTTGAGTCATAAGGACAAAGTCTGAGGTATCAGTTTTTGACCACGCTGCTTTTTTCCAATTCCCAGTAATGTTAAACAGGAAAAGGAAGGCCAGAAAGTACATGACGCCACTTCGAAACCGTCGGCGCTCTTTTACTATAAGCGCAAGATAAAGCACCCAGGCGTTAAGTAGAAACGTAACAAAGCTGAGACCCTCAAACCCGATGGTATCCGCCCATTGATAGGCAGGAATATCGCCCCAAAGCCAAACATAACCAAAATTCCATGGAAACACCTGCGGATTGGTGCGCTCAAACAGGTAGGTCAGAAAGGCGAGGACAACAAGACTTTGCCCTAGGCCCAGCTGCTTCTTTTTAGCGATCCATTTCCAGACAATGCCAGCGAGGGGAATGTGTATTGCTGAAAACGAAGCAAACGCCAGTAGGCCGAGAACCCCAACGATCCACGGGAGCTTGCCGAATTCGACGATCAGTCCTGGAATCCAATAAAAGCCAATTACATTAAGGGTAAATTGAGTAATCCAACCCAAGAGAAAAATTCGCTTTGGGGACTCTGTTTGTAACCAGACCCACCAAAGGGGGGTGAGGCAAAACAAAAGTGCCCACGGTGGAAAGGGAATGTAGCTGGTCCCAACCAGACATCCACTTAAAATTGCAAAACCAAGCTGTTTTTTTATTGCCATAAGTATAACTATTTTTATGATAGTAAAAAGAGAATGTGATTGGAAACAATAAGAGCCCGTTGTCCAGGATGTCAAAAGTTGTACGGAGTGGATCCCAAAGAAATCAAGGATCCACGCCCAGAGTTTTTATGTCGAAAATGTGGTCAAAAATTTTGGTTTGAATACCCGCCAGTTGAGGTGTCAGAGGAAGTTCCGACATTCATAAAGGGAAATAGCGCTGCGTCAGCTCCGCAGGCATCTGCCTCTAACAGAAAGCAATGCCCGAAATGTAAAGCAGAAAATCCCGGAGACAGCGTTTCTTGCCGTGTTTGTGGAATCATTTTTGAGAAATTTGGTCGCAAGAGAGATTCTGGAGAAAAGGCTGGCTCGCCGGCAGCGCCACCTATTTCCCTTAAAGCAGGGTGGGACAATGTGCTTGCTAACTACGAAAAGCCAGAGGTCCACGAGAAATTTATCAGTGACTGTCTGGGCCAAAAGCAACTGACATACGTATCTGCCCAATATCGAAAAATGCTCGAGGCGAATCCCAATGATACGATTGCCTTGAAAATGCGGGATAAAATCATCGGCCTTGCAACACTTACGTTTATTCCTCCGCGACGGGAAGACAAAGCTTCTGAGCGAATTGCGTTTCCAATGATGGTTGCCATGTTATCCGGCATGATAGGCGTAATAGGGTCATTTACTCCAAAGCTGAAGTGGTTGCAACCCGTAGGCTTTAGCATATTTTTGTTGGCAGCGGGCTTTCTGGCTTACAAATTCTATAAATCCAAAGCGGGTTAAGACCCTTTCCTTGAGTTTTTATTCTTTAAGATCCCCTTGATCGGACACGCCACTCCATGGCTCACTGCTCTTCAAAGTATCCTTTTTTCCTTTTCCCTTTCATAATGCTCGCGAGCTGCCTGGATGGCAGTGAGGTCCATGGATGGACCTCAAGCGTATGGTCGCCCTGGAGGGGCGACTGCATTTATGAAAGGGAAAAGGAAAAAAGGATACTTTGAAGGGTCATCGTGACCCGCAGAGGTCCGATCAAGGGGATCTTAAAGAATAAAAACTCAAGGAAAGGGTCTTAAAGACTTGGGCTTCCGCTTGTATTCGGTTTATTAAGGTTATTAAGCAAAAGGTTGATGTTGGTCAGCTGGCGCGTCAATGACGGCGCTCGATCGCTAACAGTTGATTGAGGGCGTGCCTTTTGCAGATCGATTAAGTCTTGTGGTGACGGCGAGCGCGATAAAATTCCCGTCGCAGGGACTGCCGGTTGAATTGCCAAAGCAGCCCACGAATTCAGAATCCCTGACGTTTGTGTTTTTGTCATAACAGATGCAGTTATGTCCGCCGTACCCAATATCTGGCGGCGTACCATTTCGTAATTAAAATCTTTGTTATTTGCGCGAATCAATGCAGCCACGCCTGTTGCGAATGCCGTTGCCTGCGACGTACCCGTCATAAGTCCGTATTGTCCATTTGGTAAAGTGGAGTAAATGTTTTCACCCGGTGCCGCAATGTGAACAGAACGCACTCCATAGTTACTGCTGTTCAACACAAGGCCTTGCTGGTTTATTGCAGTTACAGAAATGATGTTATCCAGTGGATAATTTGCCGGATAATAATGGTTTTTATCGGAATTTGAGCGCTCATTGCCCGCAGCGGCTATGAATAAGATTCCTTTGTCGCGGGCACGTTTGATCGCTTCATACTCCAACTGGCTGTAATCCAGCCCGCCGCCAGAATAATTGATAATGTGTGCGCCATTTCGAACAGCATAGTCGATGGAGCGAATTGTATTTCGGAGATTATCGGTGCCGCGGCTATTCGGATCATAGTATTTTATAATCATTAAACTTACTTTTGGAGATACGCCGCTAATTCCAATTCCATTACCACCTTCTGCGCCAATAATACCCGCGATGTGGGTTCCATGCCCGTGATTATCCGTAAGGTTATTGCTATTTGAAACAAAGTTCCATCCGTTCACGTCATCTACATACCCGTTGTGGTCGTCATCTATTTTATTGGTCGCTTTTTCTCGGCCGGAGGAATCCAATCCTGTTTCACCAGTATTAATCCAAATATTGTTTTTTAAATCGGCGTGTCTTATGTCTGCGCCCGTGTCAATAATAGCAACTGTGATGTCATGGCTGCCTTGAGTAATATTCCACGCTTTTTGGGCGCGTATGTCGGTGGTTCCACCGGTCCCCATTAGACCCCAATTCTTTTTAATGGCTGGGTCATTCAAAAGGACAGCAGATTCTTCTTTTCGAGCTTCAACCTGAACTGGAGTTCCTAGGCTTGGGATACGAGAAAGGCCTTCATCATCTTCAAAGTGAAACTTAACAGAGAGCCAAAAGCCAAATAAAGACGTGAGGAACAACAGTGTTCCCAAATAGAATTTCTTGTTGCTATCAAGTTGATTGTACCAATTACGGATGATCATTGTTTTAGCCCCTTGTTATCTTTTAAATGAGCAAGGTTCAGGCCTGACTTTGATGCGTTATAACCATCTGTTTTTATTAATTAATATATAATTGAGACACCATGACCGCTGGCCAACTTCTACGGGGCTGTAAACAAAGTAAACACACTTTTGTTTCGATAAGCCCTATATCACTTAGGATCACGGTATTCATTTTGCAAATCCTGTTATATACATGAGAAAAAAAACGGTTAAGTTTTTGAATAAAACCCTTGCGTGGCAATTTGTAATACTTCTGGTTTTGTTCTCTGTTCTTGTTTTCTACGGATCGCAAATCACACAATTTTCAGATTTGGGATCAGAATACCCACGCTCAATTGCTTCAGAATCAAACCCTGATTTTAAATTTTAATGCCTTCGATTACTGGTACTTATAGTGGCCGGGTTTTAAATTCATGTTTTATTAATTCCAGTGGATAAATACCTTTTTAAATTTTATGGTCCCAGTTGAGAAGGGTAAATCGGGGTATGTTACGGGGATTGGTGCTTGGGCTATTGATTTCAAGTTCTGCGCTTGCGGGGGAACCCGTTATTGTGGGACAGGACTGGTCCCGCGAGTTTATCGAGAAAACTTATTTCAAAATCTCTCCCTATTCTGGACTAATGAACTTTGTTTCTGAAGAATCACCGCTTAATGTTGTTTCAAGAGGGATCTATAAAATTAAGGACCATGTAGATCCAAGACGAATTCAAGTTGCGGTCCAAAGATGCAGCACCTTCGACAGTCCGTGGAAGAAACTTGTTTGCGCTTCACAAGAAACTCTTGATATCGCTCGTGATAAAGACGGCGAAAATCTATGTCGATATCTTGCTAATACGATTTCGCGAATTGCGGATAGATTAAACTTTGAAAACCTGTTTTTGGCTAAAAAGTCTTTTTTCGAAGACGGGGGACGCGGACACATCGTTACAAATTTGATAGTGCGTGATATCGAAGGTTATACGTACGGCTATATATTTGACGTCGATTTGGACACAACGGATGGCAAAATTACTCTTCATCCCAATACAGAAATGGCAAAGCGCTTGCACAACCGTAACGGTCAGGTTTTGCCTCGACTGCTCTGATAAAAGCTGATAATAGTCGATCCATGTCTAAAAAGTCCCCCTTGTATGAAGTCTTAAAATCCAAGCCTATTTTGGTCATGGATGGTGCGATGGCAACGGCCCTGTACGATAAGGGATTTTACATCAACCGTAGCTTTGAAGAGCTTTCGGTAACTGATCCTAGCGCTATCCGTGACGTGGCTCTTTCCTTTAAAAAAGCCGGCGCTCACATTCTTCACACGAATACATTTGGTGCCACGATTCCGAAACTTACGACCTATGGGTTGCAGGATCAGATTGAAATTATATTGGAAAAGTCTGTTGAGGTGGCAAAGAGCGTTTCAAACGGCCAGGGTTATGTGCTGGGTTTGATGGGCCCCCTGGGCGTTCAAATTGAACCTCTGGGTCCGACAAGCGTTGCCGAAGCCACGGCGTTTTTTAAGAAAAACATAGATATCTTTGTGAAAAATGATGTCGATGGGATCGCTATCAATGGTCTTCATGATTTGAACGAACTTCGTTCAGCGCTAACTGCAATAGAGGGCATTGATCTTCCAGTATTTGTGGGCCTGGGCGTTCAAGAAAATATGAGAACGTCCTTTGGCCATACTATCGACGAGTTTGTAAGGCTATGCGAAGAACACAATGTTACGTGTGTCGGGATCTGCGGGGAAGTTGGTCCGAGTGGAATGCTTACTGCGATCGAGCATTTGCGTCCACTCACAAAAAAGCCAATATACGCATTGCCGAATGCGGGGCTTCCGCGCTTTGTGAATGACCAATACATTTATTTATGCAGCCCTGATTATATCGGCAAGTTCGCAAAGCGATTTGTCCAAGCCGGTGCAAATATGGTTGGCGGACATTGTGGGGTCTACGATCAACACATCAAGGCCGTGAGCAATGCAGTTAAAATGATTCAAAATGTAAAAACTGAGTATTCGGCAAACGCTGTGGTCCAAACGGGCGAAGATCAGCCTACAGAACCGGTAGCGCGTGAAAAGCGAAGTCTTTTGGGGCAGCGACTTGCGAACAAAGAAAAGGTCGTGTCCGTTGAAATTGTTCCCCCTTTTGTGTCTGGATTTAATCGTTTTGCAGAACAGTGTGCGATGCTCCAGCGGGGGGGTATCGAGTTTATCAATATCCCCGACGGTGCTCGAGCCGTTGCACGCATGAGCTCGTTGCAGCTTTCGTCTTACGTTATTAATAAATTTAAATTGGAACCGATTCCGCATTTAACATGTAGAGATCGAAATTTAATTGGCCTGCAGGCAGACATCTTGGGTTCGTATGTAAACGGCGTGAGAAATTTGTTAATTGTAACAGGCGACCCACCAAAGCTTGGAAACACGCCGGGTGCGACCGCAGTTTATGATGTCGACGCCATCGGCTTGACCCACATCGTGTCGCGAATGAACCAAGGTTTGGATCTGGGCGGGACAAGTACAGGCGAAAGGACCCAATTTCTTGTGGGTGTGGCGCTGAATCCAACGACAAAGAACCGAGAGCTAGAGATCCAGCGTTTCAAGTATAAAATCGAAGCCGGTGCGGATTATGCAATAACCCAGCCGATCTATAGTGTTGAGGGTTACAAAAGATTTTTTGAAGAGTTGGGGCCCGTTTCAATTCCGATTATAATGGGAATTTGGCCACTGGTAAGTTTGCGGAACGCAGAGTTTTTGAAGTATGAGGTTCCAGGCGTCGATGTTCCAGATTGGGTTATCGAAGAAATGAAAAAAGCCGGGGACGATAAAGAGGAAAGTATTAAGCGTGGCGTTGCTATTGCGGTTCGTACAATGGCTGAGGCTCGCGATATGGTTGCAGGATTTCAGATCAGCGCACCGTTCAATAAGGTTTCAGTTGCGCTCGATGTGCACAAACAAATATATGGCTAAAATTTATCGAATCCCCAGGTCACGGCGAATCTCAAATGCCTTTTTTTGTATTTCGCCTTCTGAAGCTATATGACCAACAGATTTTTGGTGTTTTATCCAGGCGCCAAGGCGCTGAGAAAGTGGCGTTTCTGCAGAGTAATAGCTCACGTTTAAAATATCGAGAGGGCCTTCGGAAATTTTTGCATTAACAACCTTCATAAACTCTGGAAAGGTGGTTAAGATTCTGATCGTGCGATTTTTTGGATTGATTTCTCCTACGGAAACCGTATCTGAAAATCCATGCTCGGTAAGCCATTTTACGAAATTGTTCCTAGCGAATTCTGCAAGCCTTGCTTTGCGAGCCTCATAAAAGCGAATACGCAGATAACCGTTATGCTGACCAAGCGTTGCTGATTCTTCTTGGGTTAGGGGGCTTTCTTCTGCTTTCAGCTCGATCAAGAAAGAATATGTGGATATCCGATCGTAATTTAATTGGCCTTCGTAATAAAGTATTTGCTCCAGTGCCAGTTCAGCCTGGTTATCCAGCCTTTGAACAAGCTGACTTTCGTTTGTTCGAGGAAGAGAAAACAAAGAAAGACATAAATGGTTTGCGCCTGCAGATGTCGATATCAATAGGAATAACAATATTATATAGGTACCCTTAAACATGGCTGAGATTATAAGCCAAAGGGTTACAGTTCGATCAAAGAATCCTTCGTTAACTGTTTTCTTTGAAATAGTTTCCATAGCGTCTATTTTATAAACGAGCGACGGTGTCTCATTTATATTTTATGGGCCATCTACGTGGTATAACGCTTGCTCTGGCTCATGGACATGAAACGAGTTCTGGTACTACTTCTAGTTTTTTTGATAAATTCTCGAGCGGACGCTGCCAACTGCAATGGGAAAGTCTCGGGCTTTGACATCGCCGCCTGCACATTTTTGCAGAACCTGGATGGCGTTGGTGGAGTTGAAGTTAAATTCGAAACCCTAAAATCGAAATTCAATCACAATTGCCCCTTGGCTTTAAAAATTGATAATCAAGATTATGATATCACGATGCTGTACACCTTCCGTTTTATGATCAATGGAGAGGAAAAATCAGGGCGCTTTATTGTTCAAATGATGAACTGGGTATCGGATCGTGGTGTGCAAAATGGGCGCAGAATTACAGATCTTAATTTAGCAGATATTTCGATCGAGGAAGCAGATAAAGCAGGGCTTTTGGTTCCAGTTCCGCCTGCGTATCGCGAAGTAACCTTTAATCACGTGAATTATTCAGCTCCGATGGATTGGGGAAAATTCTTTAAAGCCATATCAAGTGCAATTAAAGACTAATACCCTAAATACGGTCTTAGCCATTTCTCAGCGTGTTCGACAGGAATCCCTTTGCGGTTGGCATAATCTGTAATTTGGTCCCGCTGAACTAGGCCGACAGCAAAGTATTTTGATTCTGGATGCGAGAAGAAAAATCCCGAGACCGAACTTGGCGGATTCATCGCAAAACTTTCAGTAAGTGTTACGCCGATGTTCTTTTCCGCATCAAGGAGCTTGAATAAAGGCTCTTTTTCTGTGTGATCAGGGCAGGCGGGGTAACCTGGTGCGGGCCGGATGCCTTGGTATTTCTCTGCAATCAAATCTTGGAATGATAAGTCTTCGCAGATTCCCCAAAGTTTTCGAACTTCTTTGTGAAGATATTCGGTCGTCGCTTCAGCAATACGATCGCCCAGGGCTTGGACGATGATAGCGTTATAATCATCATTTACGGCTTTGTATTTTTTTGAAAGGATTTCTACCCCCTTTCCAGATGTTGCAACAAAAGCGCCCATGTAATCTCTGATCCCCTTTGGGGCAATAAAATCGGCTAAACAATAATAGGTTTCGCCATTGGGCTTTTCTTTTTGCTGTCTCAGAAATCTAAAAGTATGCAGTACTTCTGTGCGGGACTCATCCGTGTAAAGTTCCACGTCGTCCCCCACATTGTTTGCCGGCCACATATTCCATACAACCTGCGGTTTAAACAGTTCGTCACTGACAATGGTTTGCAAAACCTTTTGTGCGTCTTCGAACAAATTTTTAGCTTGTTTGCCCCATTTTTCATGTTCGAATATTTTTGGATAGACACCCTTGAGCTCCCATGTCCAGAAAAACGGGGACCAGTCAATGTAGGGCAGAACATCTTTCAGCGGGATGTGCTTGATCTCGCCCGCAGAACTCGGCTTTGGCGGTTGATAATTCGCCCAGTCGATCTTTATTTTCTGCTTCCGAGCATCGTCAATGGAAAGAGATTTTTGTGCCTGCGATTGCGAAAAATAAGTCGAAAGTTTTTTTTGGTTATCGTGAACGGATTCGATATATTTATTTTTAGTTTCCGGGTTCATTAGCTGATTGCAGACATTTACAACAAGTGAAGCATCTTGAACATGGTCAACAATTGGCGTGTAGTGCGGGGCAATTTTAACAGCCGTATGAATTTTGCTTGTTGTGGCACCACCGATTAAAAGTGGTACTTTGAAGCCCTGGCGCTCCATTTCGCTAGCAACATAGGCCATTTCGTCAAGTGATGGTGTAATCAAACCGCTCAACCCCACAAAATCTGCATTGATCTCAACTGCTTTTTTCAAAATTTGATCGCAAGGGGTCATTACTCCCAAATCGTGTACAAGATAGTTGTTACAGCCCAATACTACAGACACAATATTTTTTCCGATATCGTGAACGTCGCCTTTTACGGTTGCGATCAAAAATGTTCCTTGGGTTTTTCTTGTGCCCTGTGCCTTTTCTTTTTGCATAAATGGCTCAAGGTACGAAACGGCTTTTTTCATTACACGTGCGCTCTTTACGACCTGAGGTAAAAACATTTTGCCCGCTCCAAAGAGCTCACCCACCTTTTTCATTCCATCCATCAAGGGACCTTCAATAACATCCAGTGGGCGTTGTGATTTATCACGAGCTTCTTCGGTGTCGGCTTCTATGAATTCGGTAATGCCGTGAACCAAGGCGTGACTCAATCGTTCTTCAACAGATCCGGTGCGCCATTCTTCGGTGGTTTTTGTTTTTTCTTGAGCGTCGTGTTTGTAGCCCTTGGAATATTCGACAAGATTTTCTGTGGCGTCTGGGCCACGATTTAATAAAACGTCTTCGACCTTCTTTAATAGCTCGGGGTCGATGTCTTCATAAACGGCAAGTTGGCCTGCATTGACGATCCCCATATCAAGACCTGCTTTGATCGCATGGTATAAAAATGCAGAATGCATGGCTTCGCGAATGTTATTTTGTCCACGGAAAGAAAAAGAGATATTACTGATTCCACCTATTGTACGCACACCAGGGCAAGTTCGTTTGATTTCACCAACGGCTTCAATAAAATTTAATGCATAGGAATTATGTTCTTCGATTCCAGTGCCGACAGTCAAAATATTGGGGTCAAAAATAATATCTTCAGCTGGAAAATTTGCGGCCTTGGTTAGCAGCTTGTAGGCCCGCTGACAGATCCGGACTTTATCTTCCTTTGTTGAGGCTTGACCCTTTTCATCAAAAGCCATAACGATGACTGCGGCACCGTACATTCGCGCTAGTCGGGCGTGCTCCAAAAACTTAGATTCACCCTCTTTAAGGCTGATAGAGTTAATTATTGGCTTTCCTTGGACGCATTTCAACCCGGCTTCAATGACGGACCACTTTGAACTGTCGATCATAATCGGTACTTTTGATATCGCAGGTTCGCTCGATACAAAATTTAAAAATCGAGTCATGCACGCTTCACCATCAAGCAGGCCTTCATCAAAATTTATATCTAAGATATTTGCGCCGCTTTCAACCTGTTGGCGCGCAACGGTCAAGGCCTCTTCAAACTTATTTTCCTGAATCAATTTTGAAAATCGGGGAGAACCGGTTACGTTTGTTCGTTCGCCCACCATTACAAATGGGGCAAAAGTTTCTTTGAGCTTAAATGCCTCAAGCCCAGCGTAAACTGTTGTTGGTCCTAAGCGTGGGACTTCACGAGGACTTATTTTCTGGGTCAATTCTACAATTTTTCGAATATGGTCTGGGGTTGTTCCACAGCAACCGCCCACAATGTTTACTAGACCGCTTTCCGCAAATTCCTTTAGCAGTGATCCTGTAATTTCTGGGGTCTCATCATAACCTGACGGCGCAAGAGGATTAGGTAATCCCGCATTGGGGTAACAACTGATGTAGCAATCAGAAATTCTGGAAAGCTCTTCTATATAAGGACGCATTTGTTTGGCGCCGAGGGCACAGTTGAGTCCCACGCTTATTGGTTTCACGTGTCTTATGGAATGCCAAAATGCTTCTAGCGTTTGACCAGACAAAGTTCTGCCGGATGCATCGGTGATAGTACCAGAAATCATCACGGGTAATCTAACTTGCGTTTCATTAAAGAATTTTTCAATTGCAAAAAGTGCGGCTTTCAAATTTAAGGTGTCAAAGACTGTTTCAGGCAAAAGAATATCAACTCCACCCTCAACCAGTGCTTGCACCTGCTCGTAATATGAGACCATCAAATCATCAAAGGTCACTGCTCGAAAGTCGGGCCGATTGACATCTGGTGAGATCGATAGTGTTTTGTTCATGGGACCAATGGATCCGGCCACAAAAAGTTTTCGATGGGGATTTTTTTCCTGAACTTTTTTGGCGGCATTTCGGGCAATAGATGCGGCTTCGTAATTGATTTCGTAAACTTTATCTTCCAAGCCAAATTCAGCCTGACCGATTTTGGTAGCGCTAAAAGTATTGGTTTCGACAATGTCTGCACCGGCTTCAAAGTAAAGCTTATGTATTTCAGAAATAACATCAGGGCGTGTCAGGCACAGGATGTCTGCATTTCCCTTCAGGTCTTTCGTGTGGTTTTTAAAAGCAGCTCCTCGGTAGTCGCTTTCTTGAAGTTTATACCTTTGAACCATGGTCCCCATGGCCCCATCCAAAAACATAATTTTTTTTGATAAAAGATGTTTTAGTTCTTGATACGATTGTGAAATTTTCATTTTACTTCCGATTTGCTTCAAGTGATTTTATGCCTTATTCTGACTTCTATTGCAACAAGGTAGTGCTTTATGAAGGTTGCCGTTATTGGGGCTGGGCCGGCCGGAATCACAGCCGCTTATGAATTGGCAAAACGGAATGTTCACGTCGATGTTTATGAGGCAAGCCCACACATAGGTGGGCTTGCGCGCACGATTGCATTGTGGGATCAGAAAGTCGACCTGGGACCTCATCGCTTTTTCAGTAACGACCCTAGGGTGAATAAGGTTTGGCTTGAGGTTGTGGGGTCGGATTATCTTATGGTGGATAGGTTAACCCGCATTTATTACAAAAAACGATTTTTCTATTATCCACTGAAAGCGTTCGATGCCTTAAGAAACCTGGGACCATTCGAAGCTCTTCGTTGCATTTTCAGTTATTTAGTTCAAATTGTATCACCCAGAAAAAATAGTGATAATTTTCAAGACTGGGTTGTATCCCGGTTCGGACGCCGCCTGTTTGAAATTTTCTTTAAATCGTACACCGAAAAATTATGGGGTATATCTTGTAAAGATCTGGATGTCGATTTCGCAGCACAAAGAATTAAAAAACTTTCTTTATTCGAAGCAGTCAAAAATGCGATCTTCAGGGGCAAAGGAAATCAACACAAAACCTTGGTTGATCGTTTTGCCTATCCCACTGGTGGAACGGGCATGGTCTATGAACGCATGGCCGATTTTGTTAAGGCAAAAGGTTTTGGAGTTTTTCTCAATACTGCGGTTAAGAAAATTTTAAATGATAGAAATGTGGTTTATGGGTTGGAGCTGGCAGACGGAGCACAGAAGAAATACGACCATGTCATATCGACAATGCCGCTTACGACAATGGTTCTTGGTTTTAACAATCTGCCGCCCGAGATTAAAAGTGCGGCGCAAGGCCTAAAGTTTCGAAACACGATCCTGATCTATCTTCACGTCGATGCAAAAGATTTATTTCCGGACAACTGGCTTTATATTCATTCGCCCGAACTTCTTATGGGTCGGATGACCAATTTTCGGAATTGGGTTCCGCACCTTTGCCAAGGTAAAGACACAACAATTCTTGCGCTGGAATACTGGTGCTATGACCATGATCAGATTTGGAAAGAAAACGACAGCGAATTGATTGAGCACGCAAAACAGGAAGCGCAAAAGACAGGATTGGTTGGCAGCGCAAAAATTTTAGATGGTTTTGTTCATCGTATTTCAAAATGTTATCCTGTCTATGAGCGCGGCTATAAAGAGCCACTGCAAGCTGTTGCAAAATTTTTAAATTCAGTTAGCGGCATTACAGCCATTGGTCGGTATGGTGCCTTTAAATATAACAACCAGGACCACAGTATACTGATGGGACTTTTGGCTGCGGAAAATCTAGCCGAAGGAAAGTCCCACGATCTTTGGTCTATAAATACGGATTATGAATACCAAGAAAAAGCTGTGATTACAGGGGTGGGGCTTCAGCCCAGTTTGTGAACCTGGCAGTAAGACCTGGTTTAAATTTTTCTATTTCAGATTATTTTTAATTTATTTTAAACTTACTATGGCCGAATAAACTATGTCGTTTGTATAACTTACGCAAAGTTTTATTTTAAAAAGAGGTTAAAGTGAAAACAAAATCAATTTTTCTTAGCGTTCTCTTAACAATGAGTTTTTCGCCTGTGTTTGCGCAGTCTTCGGGTTGGCAAACTCTTTTTCAAAATGCAAAAGCCGCAGAAAAACAATTCAAATACGAGCGCGCCGCGCAGTTCTACAAGCAGGCGATGGACTATAAGGATGTTCGGAATGAAGCGGTTGCGGGTTATGGACGAAATAAGCTAAAGGCTGGAAAAGTTGATGAAGGTTATGAGTTTGTTAAGGACTATATTGACGAAACAAACCCATTCGATATCGATGTTCGCATGGTCTACGCCGAGTGCCTACAGGCAAAGGGAAAATATGAAGAAGCACACAAACAGTTAGACCTGGTTGATTCGTTAAGAAAAAATTATGACCTGTCTTGGGAAAAGCGTGGCTATGTCTATTTTCAAGAAAAGAAATATGACAAGGCTGTTGAGTTTCTTTCAATGTTCATAAAAGAAGGAAAAGACACAATCACAGCTCGCTACACCCGCGCACAGGGCTATATGTTTTTGGGACAAATCAATAAGGCTGCGGACGATTTCAAGTTCTTAACTGCAGAAAAACCGAATAATGTGGACCTGCATTTGATGCTAGCGGGTTGTTATATAAAATTAAAAAACTACAAAGACGCAGAAAATACACTTCGTTATACAATGAAGCTAAACCCTTCAAAATTTGAAGTATACGATGGGCTTGGTGATGCGCTTGCGGGCCTTGGAAAAGATTCCGAAGCTGTCGCAAATTACAAAAAAGCGGTCGAGATGGTTCCATCAAATTTAGTGACGGGGCTTAAACTGGGCCGTCTTTATGTTAAAATGAAAGACTGGAAAGCGGCAGAGGCTGAATTTACACGCCATCTTCGTATTAACAATGCTAACCATGAATCGGCGGAAGAGCTTGTCAATATGTGGACATATCTTGGCTACACAGATCGGGTTGGATATTTCCTGAAAAATTATGCGATCAAATTTCCAGACCAAAAATGGGCCGTTGTAAAATCGGTAAAACTTTTGGCGTTTATTGGCGAGTTTAAAACTGCAAATGGAATTTTGAAAAATAGCCTGAAAGTAAATGAATACGACCAAGACCTGATGATGTTGTACGGTTACACGTTCTACAAATTGGGTGAATTTAGTGATTCAATGAGTATTTTTGAAAAGGTTGAAAAGAAATACCCAGATAATTTTATGGCGAAATTCAACATGGGGATTTTATTCGATCAAAAACAAAAATGGGAAAAGGCTGGGGCAAAATATCAAGAGATACCTGAAACCGCGGCGTTTGCCTACAAGGCTCAGGTTAATCTTGCGCTTGTTTATGAGCATCAAGCCCGTTTTGCAGAAGCAAAAGATATATTAAGAGCGGTCAAGGCACAGGGTGAGCTCGTAACAAAAATAAAGGCAAAGCTAGTAGAGTGGGAATCTAACGAAAAATTGGATGGCAGCCAAATCCGCGAACCGAGCGGTAAGGCTCCAGCCACTTCAACATTAACACCATTTACGGATATGGAGATACCATAAACATGACACATCTTAGATCTTACACCATTGTTATCGC
>CAUJEF010000088.1 GCA_963169515.1 Bdellovibrionota bacterium | reverse complement strand
CACCAAGCGTCCGGTTACCGGACGCTTGGTGCCTGACACCCTATTTTATTGGACGATTTCTTTTACGAAGGCGCCTTTAAATTCGGATTTCTCAGCAAGTTTGGCAGCATAGTCTGTGGCGTCTTTTTTATTTGAAAACATACCGATGTTGACACGATACCATTTTTTACCACTGATCGCGCCTTCTACGTAAAACGCGCTGTAGCCCTCATCTTTTAGCTTTAACGATTGTTCTTTAGCCTGTTGCTCTGTCGGCTGTGAAGAAATTTGAACGGTAAACTTTCCAACAGTCGTTGCGGCGACAGTATTTGGAAGCTCTATTTTTCGTTTCTTGATCTCAGGAACTTGTGGAGCCAAAGGGGCTTGTCCCTTTGAAACTTTATCCGCAGCAGTTTCAACAGTGGTTCCCTTTTTTGCATCTTCTTTTGATGCGACATCGCGGTTTGGTTCGGCTACATTTACTTCTTTTATATCGAAATGATCTACCTTCACTTCGCCTACTTTATCCGCACCTTCATCAGCCACAAAATCTTCTGCTAGCTTTGCAACATCTTCGTCTGTTAAAGCCTTTTCGGGTTCAACAGTCATTTGGCCATCTGGAATACTTGCGGTTTCACGAAGATTGGATTCAGATTTCTCGTAATCTGTATTCAGTTGGGCAAGCCGATGTTGGCTGTCGCTAAATTGTTTTCCAACAAAGGTGCCTACGGAGAAAGATAATAAAGATATAAAAAACACTAAAATAAATTTAATTAGAGTATCCGTCCTAGAGCCACCGAATTGATTCAATTCCATGAAAAATATTCTCCTTCAGAAGGTATGACCATTACCTTAATTGTTCCGGTGAATCTAGTCTTTGTCAAAGGCTTGACAACCAGCCCTAAGGCCGGGTGATATGGCCCGGTATGGATCTTAGCAAAGCCCTTAAGACAGCGAAACTTGCGGCAAAAGAAGCGCGAAAAGTGCTTGAGAAGTACTATGGTAACCTGACTCAAATAGATGAAAAGCAACACGCGGGCTTGGTTAGCGAAGCTGATAAGGAGAGCGAAAAGGTAATTGTCAAAATATTAAGAAATGAATTCCCCGATATCAACGTATTGGGCGAAGAGGGCGGATTTAATAAAATATCTGAGTCTTCAAATATGTGGGTAATCGATCCATTGGATGGGACCACAAATTATATTCACCAATATCCTTATTACTGCACGAGCATCGGTTTAAAGTACGATAATAAAATTCAAGTCGGCGTAATCGAAGTGCCGCTGCTGAACCGCACATACTGGGCCGTTCGCGGGCAAGGAGCTTTCCTTGGTGACCGACGTTTGGAAGTTCGAAAAGTAGATCAATTCCGTGACACTTTGCTTGGAACGGGTTTTTTTGTTTCCCCAAAAGTTGATCTGGATCATCAGGCCCATGTCTTTAAAAAGAGTATAGAGATGGTTCGGGGGGTTCGCCGCTGTGGGAGCGCCGCGCTCGAACTGTGTTTTGTTGCTGAGGGCTCTCTTGATGGATTTTGGGAATATGGATTGAATCCGTGGGATACTGCCGCCGGCGTTCTTTTGATCGAAGAGGCGGGGGGAATCATAACAAATGATAAGGGCGAACCGTACAAGCTCGAAGACAATTGTATCGTTGCAGGTAACAATGTCGCTCACGAAAACATTCTAAAACTTGTGAGGCGCCCCTAGGACCAAGGCCTTGCCGAACAAAAGTCTTACAGTCAAAAAACTGACCGACCAAACTAAACTGACGTTGAAAATGCTCTTCTGATCACCTTTATAATTTCTAGAATCGAATACAGACCAACCTGTGGCCAATTTCTAGCCCACTGTCTTATTGGCATTACCCTTGCTTTTATTTGGGGTGACGGAAAACCAACTTTCAAACGAACAAAGGAGACGGTCCGTGGCTGAACAAAAAGCGCAAGACGTCAGTCAAGCACCAGCGGAAACACCAATTGCTCCAAAGCCTATACTTTTCATCTTACTCAGCGCCTTTAATATAGTCGTTGTTTTAGCAGTAGGGATTTTACTCTATATGGGTAAGAAAAAAGAAGATGGCAAGCCGACGATCGATCAAGTGATTGCAGGTGAAAAAGATGCACAAGCAGCAGATCAGGCAAAAGAAGATGAATTCATAGGGAAAGTAGTCCCTATGGAAACATTTCTGGTGAATCTTGCTGGCAGCAAGGGCGGAAAGCTTGCAAAAATCACAATGGACCTTGAGGTTTCAAATGCCGACGTCATGGGCGAAATCGATCGTCGTAAGCCGCAAATTAGGGACATTGTCATTATCTTGTTATCCAGTAAAAGCCTTGAGCAAGTTTCTTCGCGTGAAGGAAAAGATTTTCTGCGCGACGAAATCCGTGACAGGGTGAATTCGTTTTTGACCAAGGGAAAGATTAACAAAGTTTATTTTACGGAATTCTTGTTCAACTAGGTAGGTGGCATGAATCAGGTCTTATCACAAAGTGAAGTTGATGCTCTGTTGGCGGCGGTTTCAGAGGGTGAAGTTGGCGCTGAAGGCGAAAGCACCAGTAATGTTTCTGATAAAGGCGTCGTAGTATACGACCTTACGAGCCAAGATAGAATTATTCGGGGCCGTCTTCCTCAGCTTGACGTGATATATGAAAAGTTTATGCGTGCATTTCGGGTGTCTCTGTCGAGTGCGCTTCGAAAAATTGCAACGCTCAATCACGCAAGTACAGATTTCCTAAAATTTGGCGAGTTTATCAATACATTACCACTTCCGACTTCGATGAGTGTTCTACGGTTCAACGAGCTTCGTGGATCAGCGCTATTTGTGATCGAAAGCAAACTGGCGTATTCACTTGTAGACAGTTTTTTCGGAGGCACAGACCGCCCATATAATAAAGCAGACGGAAAAGAGTTCACGGCTATCGAACTTGCAATAATTCGAAAAGTAGTGGAGTTGGCAATTACGGATCTAGAAAATGCGTGGTCATCCGTATATAAAATCGGATGCCATTTTGTCCGTACCGAGGTTAACCCACAGTTCGTGGGTATAGTACCGCCCACCGATGTCGTTATTGCTTCAACATTTGACGTCGAATTAGAAAACGCAAATGGAACGATCACGCTGGTGATTCCATACGCGACGATTGAGCCGATAAAACAGAAATTATCCTCTGGATTTCAAGTCGAATCCGATCAAACAGATAAAAAACTTTGGACGTCTGCGATTAAGGAGCAGCTCATGGATACAGACGTCGAGGTTCTCGTGAATTTGGGCGAGACAGTGATCAGCGCTGAAGACCTTATGAAGCTCAAGGTAGGAGATATTATCCCGTTAAGTCAGGACGTAAACGGACAATTCGACGTTCAAATTGAAGGTGTTAAAAAGTATAAATCTTATTACGGAGTGAGCCACGGTAACAAGGCCGTAAAGGTCGCTTCTAAGGTTACAAAACGATAAAATAAATGCTCGCCTGTGGGCGAGATGGGGGAAAACTTTTATGGCTGACGAGAATGTAGTAAAAATGGAAAGTGCAGGGGCTGGAGCGCCACCGCCGCCAAGCCAGCCACCTGGAGCCAGCAATGAATCCAGAGAGGGCGATCGCAACCTGGACCTGATACTTGATATCCCATTGAAAGTCACCGTGGAACTCGGTCGCACTAAAATGTTGGTGTCTGAGCTTTTGAATTTAGGTCAAGGCAGCGTGATTGAGCTCAATAAGCTTGCGGGCGAACCAATGGAAATTTTAGTAAATGATAAGTTGGTTGCACGCGGTGAAGCCGTCGTAGTGAATGAAAAATTTGGCGTCCGTCTAACGGATATCATTTCACAGCAAGAGCGCGTTGAGCAGTTAAAGTAAAAGTTTAGCAGCCAAGATCAAGTTTTTAATAGTCGCTACATGCGACAGAGGATGAATGTATGTTAGCAGAGTTATTTTTATATTCTTTAGTTGCAGCGGGATCCCCCCAAACAGCCGATAATAAGGGTATAGCAGAAACTCTCCCTAGAAACTTGAATGAAGCGGCGGTGGCACAAATTCAGGATGATGATTTAAAACAAGCTGCCGAGTGGCTAGATAAGGCAGAACAGTCTAAAGAAAATGCACCCATCGTGCAAAAAGCAGAGTCCAATTTGAAAGAAGAAGAAATGCCTGTTTTGACCAGTACAGATTCAATCAAAAAATTAAAACGGGATGCTCCGATTTCTCGTGTCGTTGCCAGTCTGGGAATTCTGCTTGCAATGATGTTGGGTACCTGGTTCTTTTATAAAAAATGGGCAAAGCGGGACCGAGATTCAAACAAAAATACTCGAATCAAAGTCCTGACTCAGCACTTTCTCGGTCCTCGAAAGTCGTTAGCAATCGTTCGTGTTGCCGGAGAGTCGATATTAATCGGCGTAACAGATCAGAACATTACAATGATTAAATCTTTGGCGCTGTTGGATGAAGATATTCCCGCGGAAGCCCCTGTCCAGTTCTCTAAATCATTAGAAAAGGCACAAGCAAAACAAACAGATGATATTGAAGATGAATTTTCAGTCTCAAAAATTAAAGACTTTGTAAGTGATAAATTAAAAGGGATGAAAGAAATTTGATGAAAAAAATAGGGTGGCTGGCTGGTATTGTAATTATATTTTTAGGATTCCAGGCGCTTGCCCAAGGGGTAACTCTTCCTACATTTCAATTAGGCTTCAAAACCGCAGATCGTCCAGACGATGTCGTAAATACGATTAAAGTTGTTTTAATATTGACAGTCCTGACCTTGGCGCCGGCGATCATTATTATGATGACCAGTTTCACGCGACTGATCGTCGTATTTTCATTTTTAAGAAACGCTCTGGGAACACAGCAAATGCCCCCGAACCAGTTATTGGTTGGTTTAGCACTATTTCTAACAGTTTTTATCATGAGCCCGGCGCTCAATGATATCAACCAAAAGGCGCTTCAGCCCTTTTTAGCAAATAAGATGACCCAAGCGCAGGCCTTTGACGAAGCAATGGCACCGTTGAGAAAATTCATGTTCCATCAGACGCGAGACGAAGATCTGTCGTTGTTTGTCCAATTGTCACGCATGGAAAAGCCAAAAGTACGATCTGAAGTGCCGTCGTTAGTCTTAATTCCTGCGTTTGTAATTTCTGAATTAAAAACGGCATTTCAAATTGGATTTATTATCTTTCTTCCGTTTTTGGTGATCGATATGGTTGTGGCAAGTGTTCTTATGGCGATGGGTATGATGATGTTACCGCCTGTCGTTGTTTCAATGCCATTTAAAATTATGTTGTTTGTATTGGTCGATGGATGGGGACTGATCGTGGGATCCCTGGTGAAAAGTTTCGGGTGAGTGTGAGATGGGTGAAGATTTAATTATTCATTTGGGACAAGAAACTTTGAAAACTACAGCATTGCTTGCTGGCCCGATGTTAATTTCAGCCCTTGTGATCGGCTTAATCGTGAGCTTCTTGCAAGCGATCACCCAAATTAATGAAGCAACGCTCACATTTATTCCCAAAATCGTTGTGGTTGCTGTTGTGATTTTAATTGCTGGGACCTGGATGATGGACGTTATGAGCCAGTTTACGATTGGGTTGCTAGAAAATATTGTGGATTACATAAGGTAGTAATGGATTTATATAACTTTAGCGAGAATGAAATTTTATCTTTTATACTGATACTGGTACGCATCGGTGCGTTCTTTATGGTGTTTCCCTTGTTTGATCAAACAGCAGTTCCAAACCCCACAAAAATTTTGCTGTCTCTTGTTACGGCCTTCGTATTGTTTCCAGTCGTCGGCGCTACACCTCAAAAGTTTGTTGTCGAGCTAATGACGTGGTTTGTAATTAAAGAAATGTTCATCGGTTTTATAATTGCATTTGTAGCAAAATTCTTTTTCTTTATTTTAAGTATTTGCGGGGAAATCATTACAGTCTCAATCGGACTGTCGAGTGCTCAGGTTTACAATCCTACGTTTGGCAGTTCAACAATGGTAATTGAGCGATTTCAATTATATTTAGGAACTCTATTTTTCCTCGCGTTCAACGGGCACCATATTTTTATCAGGGGTTTGGCAAAAAGTTTTGAGTTGGTTCCTATTTCAGAACAAATCCTTAATCCACTCATTTTCAGGGACATTGCTTACTTTGCAGAACAAATTTTGATTATTGGCATACAGCTTTCTGCGC
The DNA here is from genome assembly GCA_963169515.1 of Bdellovibrionota bacterium. Taxonomy (GTDB): domain Bacteria; phylum Bdellovibrionota; class Bdellovibrionia; order Bdellovibrionales; family JAEYZS01; genus CAUJEF01. The sequence continues at coordinate 2,274 of CAUJEF010000088.1, read as the reverse complement.
CCATCATGGCAACAATACTTTTTTTGAACGTGGGAATGGGGATTATCGGGCGAGCGGTGCCGCAAGTAAATGTTATTGTGACAAGTTGGTCTATAAATATTTTGGCAGGTTTTGCGATTATGATCGCGATGATTCCTTTGATGACTGAAAACATGAAGGATTCTCTAAACATGGTCGGTGAATTGGTATTTAAGGTACTTAAGGAGATTTAGGTTCAATGGCAGAAACAGACAATGATGCAGAGAAAACGGAAGAGCCAACGGCGCAGAGGCGCGAGGAATTCCGAAAACAGGGACAGGTTGCGCAAAGCCGCGAGCTTGCAACTGTCATGGTTTTATTTGGCTCGGCTCTTGTCTTTTGGTTTTTTGGAAAATTCTTCCTGCAACAGATAACGGAAATGTTTACTCGAACTTACCAGGAGTATTTGGTGACGGCGGCACGTTCTGGCGATTACAAAAGCGTAATCGCGTTTTGTGCTGAACGCGGGCTTTTTATTTTAGCTCCGGTTCTTTTAGTAACAGGCACGGTTGGCCTGGCTTCAAGTTTTTTGCAAGTCGGAGTCTTAATTTCCCCTGAAGTTGTAAATCCTGATGTGAACAAGATTAATCCTATTACCGGGCTTCAACGCATCTTCAGCCTGCGTGCGCTTGTTGAGGGGCTCAAGTCAATTTTAAAAGTAACTTTGGTGAGCTTTGTGGTCTATCTCATTGTCAAAGACGAGATTCGAGCCTCACCATTTTTAATGAATCTGAATATTTCCGAGCTTATTTTTTATTTCGGAAAAATTTCGTTAAAAATTCTTTTTTGGGTCGGCGTATTTATGGGCTTTCTTGCGATCCTCGATTACGGGTATCAACGTTGGGATCTTGAAAAGAAAATGATGATGACAAAACAAGAGTTAAAAGAAGAACTTAAAACCCGTGAGGGGGACCCACAAATTAAAGCGCGTATTCGCCGTATTCAAAGAGACATGGCGAGCAAACGAATGATGGAATCAGTTCCAAAGGCTGATGTAATCATTACGAATCCAACACACATTGCGGTAGCGTTGATGTATTCGTCTGATTTCGTGGCTCCGCAAGTTGTGGCAAAAGGGGCTGGGCAAATTGCAGAAAAGATAAAAGAATTGGCTCGTGAATATAAGATTCCTATCGTTGAAAACAAACCATTAGCGAGGACAATATTTAAGACGATCAAGATCGGGCAAATTATTCCAAGGGAACTTTACAATGCCGTAGCTGAAGTTTTGGCTTATGTTTACAGAATTAAAAAGAAGGTTAGAAAATAATGGACGCGTTATTCAGATTTTTCAAAAAATTTGATTTTATAACAAGAAATGCGGACATTGCTTTGGCTGTTGGCTTACTTGCGGTAATGGTTCTAATGGTTATCCCATTGCCTCCGATTGTGATCGACTTATCTTTGACAATTTCAATCACTTTAAGCCTGCTTGTTTTACTGTCTTCAATTTATATTACGAAATCGCTCGATTTTAGTGTATTTCCCACGCTGCTCCTTATATCCACATTGTTCAGATTGGCTCTTAATATCGCTTCGACTCGTTTGATATTGCGTGATGGGCATACAGGTACAGATGCTGCCGGTGCGATTATTCATGCATTCGGAAGTTTTGTGGTGGGCGATAATTACGTTATCGGTTTGATTGTATTTATCATTTTGATTGTTATTAACTTTGTGGTGATCACAAAAGGTGCTGGCAGGGTTGCTGAGGTCGCCGCCCGCTTCACCTTGGATGCGATGCCAGGGAAGCAAATGTCAATCGATGCCGATCTTAATGCGGGTTTGATTAATGATGAGGAAGCCCGAAAGCGCAGAAAAGAAATTGAATCGGAAGCTGATTTTTACGGAGCAATGGATGGTGCCAGTAAGTTTGTTCGTGGCGACGCGATTGCGGGCATCGTAATTACTGCGATCAATATTGTTGGTGGTCTTTTGATTGGGGTTCTTCAGAGGGGTCTTGATCTTAGCACCGCCGCTGAATATTACACAAAGCTTACGATTGGTGACGGACTTGTGTCTCAAATTCCTGCGTTGATTATTTCTACTGCCGCAGCGGCGGTCGTTACCCGTAATTCAAGCGGAAAAGAGATGGGTAAAGAAATGACATCTCAACTTTTTATCAATCCGAGGGCAACCGGTGTTGTTGCGGGGTTGATGTTTTTGTTGAGCGTTGTTCCGGGTCTGCCGTTTGTTCCCTTCTTTTTTATGGGAGCGGTTTTATCAGCTGTTGCATGGTACGGTCATCGTGACGCT
>CAUJEF010000087.1 GCA_963169515.1 Bdellovibrionota bacterium | reverse complement strand
CCAAGGATCTATTGTTCAGAAATTTGTGTATTCTGCTTATGGAATAATTCTAGCCATTAGAAATGCAAGTGATGCGGATATTACAAATAATCCTGTAGTGAAAACGTCATTTACATTCACGGGCCGGGAAATGGATTGGGAGTCGGGATTATATTATTATAGGGCAAGGTATTACGATGCCTCAATAGGAAGATTTTTGCAGCAGGATCCGAATCCAGGGAAACTAGGAATCCCGCTGCCAGTAACTAATAAATATGTATATGCTGGTAATAATCCCACCAATGTGATTGATCCTAACGGTGAGTTTGGGTTTCTTGCCGCGCTTGCATGGGCAGCAGTATACTCTGCTGGCGTTACCGCTATTCAGGCAGGGATAATTACTAATTGGGGTAAAGATGGAGATTTCTGGAAGGCATTCCAAGGAAATTTTGCAGTTAATTTTGGTTTGTCTCTAATAGGCATATCCTTTGCGTCTTTAAATGGAGCCAAAAGTACCTTCGATATTGGCTGGGGTGGAGTGTACACCACAGCGGATTTAGGTAGTAAATATGGCTTTAGTCTCGGCTTCTTCCAAAGTGTGCCAGGAAGTATATTCGGCTCTGCATTTTATTGGCATGAAGTCGGTCATGCGATAAACTTTGCGATAGGTGGTTTTTTCAATGACCCTGAAAATGGTAATTTCTGGGGAACAGCAGGGTATTTTGCCTTAACTTTGCCCGGCACAGGGCCATTGGAAAGTAAGTGGAACCCGCTTTCTTGGATTGGTGAAGGTTCCGCCAGTGCATGGGGAAGGGGCTTTAGCGGGAAGTGGTATGGTTTACCTCAGTAAAAGATACTGTAAGTTTATTTTATTGCTGATTGGTGCGGTCTTTTTGGGCGGCTGCACAGAATTGGGAGATATTGTAGTAATTAGCTATTCGATTAAAAGCGGTACGGTTAAGTTAGCAGATTTCGATGGCGACTTTATTCCCAAAGAAACTCTTGGTGCGTCCCCTAACTGTCTCGCTCGTCGCTCATCCATTGATAGCAATAAGTGGATGGGCATATGCGTGAACTCTGATAATCAAAAAATCATTGTTTATAGAGCATTTAGCAATGATTTCAAAATTCAGGAAAATGGGATTACTAAAAAAGTGTTAGAATCTAAAGACTTCGAAGAAATGAACAAAATTTCTGTTGGTGTAGATGCTGTTCTCAACAAAAATAAGACAATCTTTGAAAAAGAGAATCCCAAATATGTTCCATTCAAAGTTCTGAATGAAGAGTATCAGTTCACCAGGTAAGCTGATCCATGAAATATTTGTTACTGGTCGTTTTCGCTTTTATTCTAACCAACTGTGCTTCTAAGCCGTGGAAGAAATTCTCCATCGATGCAAATCCAGACAAAACTTGCTGGACTGGAAGCGAAGCCGGATATGAGGTTTATGTATGGGATTGTCATAACAGTGAACATATTGTCGTGTATCAATGGCAGGCCAGCCTTTATAGCTTTCCGTCAAAAATGGAAAAGGTATCTTGCGGAGAAAAAACAAAATTCGAGAAGGAATTTAGTATTGAACAATACCCTAAAGGCGTCTGCAAAAAGAAGGCGGCCCCTTGGAGAACTAAAGGTGGCCAAGATGGACAGGAAACTGGTTCGTAGTAGTGCTGGTGCTTACTCGACATTTCCAATTATGCGGCCGTTTTGCGGCCGACAAAATCAAAAAATTCCCCGAATTCTCGTTAAAAACAACTTCGGATGAGGTTCCGCGACACGATTCTAGCTCGCTGGTAAACGAGATCGGGATTCCCGTCCGCAGGCGCAACTTACAAAAAAGCCCCTCGTGCATGAGGGGTGCGATATTAAACTCCAATCTCAAAAGGAGACTTTAGAGTCAGGTTCCGACCTGCGACCCATCTTAGTGCCAGCGTCAGCGTGAGTCACTACGCGTTGTTTTGCGAAGGCCCTAAATGAGCAGAGTAAGGTCATATTAAATATTTGATCTAACTAAGTAAATTTTCCGCTAAAATTCGCTTTACATGATCATCGTCATTAAAGAATAAAGTAATATTTGTGGCTCCATCAACTTTTGTTGACTCGAACACCAAACCATCACCATCAATAGATCTTAAATGAGTAGCAAGAATTTGTGAAACAGTCGGTATCTTTTGATATGCCCAAATTTTTTCACCATGATCAGATCTAACTAACTCGAAAAGATTTGGATAATCTAATTCTTCAATGACCTTTTTGAGATCCCAAAGTTTAAGCTTTTTGTTTGCCTTTAGCTCATACAATTTGTGTTTTCCAATAGGTTTACTTGCCTCTTCTTTTGCACATTTTTCTGAAGATGCTAAATACAAAGCTCCTTGCTTTGCTAGATCTGAGAAGTTGGGGTCTAACTGCGCACCTCCAACATTGAATCTGCCACCATCAGATATACTTCCGACAATAGTTCGAGGCCCATACACTGGATTTGCATATCTATATCCTTTTTCAAAGAATAAGCTGCAGTTTTCTTTTCTTATATTTTGTGTTTTTAACCATTTGTAAAAGGATAGAGACGAATACAGCTGTGCACGCTGAGCATCCTTACGTATTTCAAAGGCGCTCATCGCTTGCTCCCAACCCTCTATATTTCCAAAAGTTAGAACAAGACCTGTCTTCGAACTTTTTGCTCTCAAATCAGTCTGTACTTGTATCCGATGTTGTCGCTTTGCTTCTTCAATTCTGTTTTTGTGATATCGCTTAGGTGGTTTTTTCCTCACACTCGAATTTCCTATTGCCCGACAGCTTTTTGCCCAGCCCTATCTAATAACCATGCAATTAATGGCTGTCCATCACCACGCATACATACCTCAAATGGAGAGGCTCCAAAAAGTAAGGCATTGGGGGACATCATCCAATTAGCAGTTTCTTCTATACTTCTCTCAAAAAGCTCATAGGCAATATCGGTGGCTGTCACTAAAGCAATGATCCTTGAGGTAAGTTTATCGGACGGTTTCAAGGGGATTGCTTTACTATAAAATGCTTGTCGGGTAGCTCCTGAATCTTTAGAAGCTTGTGTTGCATTCAATTTTGTGAGCTCAAGAAATTTTTTAGGATCAAGCGCCCTTTGGCCTTTTTTATCTTCAATGAGTAAGCCAAGATGATTTTGCATTCTTCCCAATTGAGAGCCCGTGAGTTCCTTTAAATTTACTGTATTGACCATAAGTACCTCTTAGTTTACTTGTCGGAGCAAGCTGTGCCAATATACATGAAATTCATAAAAAGTGTAAAATAACTGTATTAATACATTTAATTGTCACACAATTTGCACATAGTTTCAATATCTTATATTAATTTTTAAAATAAATTTATTAAACTAAATGTAAAATAATTGTGTCATTTTAATGTCATAAAATTGACTACATTTAAGACATTTGGCCCTATTCCACCGTTACCGATTTGGCCAGGTTTCGAGGCTGATCAACGTCATAGCCAAGAGAGTTAGACAAATGATATGCCATTAACTGCAATGGGATAACAGAAAGTATTGGCGTCAAGCTCCAGTGCGCGTCCGGCAGCGCAAGATAACCCTGTTGGCTTAACCGTTTGAGTTTTTCATTTTGACCCGTGCCCAGCGAAACAATATTTGCACCACGAGCATTGAGCTCTTCAACATTGGATATGGTTTTTTCAAATAACTCATCTTTTGGCGCGATTGCAATCACACACATCTTATTGTCCACGAGCGCAATCGGTCCGTGCTTCATTTCTCCTGCCGCATATCCTTCCGAGTGCAGATAGGTAATTTCTTTTAATTTCAAGGCCCCCTCAAGCGCAATCGGATAACTTACCCCGCGACCAATAAACAAAAATCCTTTGAATGTCTTTAATGATTCGGCATGATCCTTAAAAAAATCCGCATAAGATAAGGCCTTTTCCATTTGCGCCGGCAAATCCATCACATCCCTAACGTGAGATTTTTCTGCCGCAACATTTACCTTGTTTTTTAGCTTACCCAAATAGAGTGAAAAAATATTTAAAAATGCAATGCTTGCTGTAAATGCTTTTGTGCTTGCCACCCCAACTTCAGCATCGCAATTCATATACATACGAACATGGGCTTCACGGTCTATGGTTGAATGGGGAACATTACACAAGCTCATCGTGTAAAAGCCCATATCTTTTACCTTCCTGAGTGCGGCGACCGTATCTGCTGTCTCCCCACTTTGGGAGATAAAAAGCACCATCGTGTTCTTGGGCAAAAACGGGTTACGGTATCGAAATTCACTTGCCAATTCGACCTCGACAGGAATTTGAGCTATTTTTTCAATAAAATATTCTGCCGTTAGCCCAGCATAGTAGCTCGTGCCACAGCCGATAATGACCAAACGCTCTAGCTTTTGCAGTTCAGATTCCAGATCAGGGATCGTCGAATTTTTTTGTAGGTTGGAAAAATCCAATGTTTCTGTATCTAAGCTGATAAACGGCTTTACGACTGCTGCGACAGTTCGAGGTTGTTCATAAATTTCTTTCAACATGAAATGCGGATAACCCTGCTTTCGCGCCCGATCAACAGTCCAATGCATTTCAACGATTGGTTTTTTAAGTACTTCGCCCTTTGAATTATAGATTGTGTAGTGCTGGCCTTTGATTTGAGCGATCTCGTGGTCTTCGAGATAAATAATATTTTTCGTATATGGAACAATCGCTTGAATGTCGCTTGCAATAATATGTTCCTTCTCTCCGATACCCAAAATCAGAGGCGGGCCACTTTTGAACGAAACAATTTCATCAGCCTTTTGATCCCAAATCACAACGATTGAATATGCACCTTCCAATTTGGGAATTATGTTCAGTATAGCCCCGAGCAAATCTTTTGTTTTTGGAACTTCCATGGCGATCAGATGAGCAACCAACTCCGAATCTGTATCGGAAGATATCTTTCTACCCATCGCAAGCAAATAATCTCGAATCTCTAGATAGTTTTCTATAATTCCGTTATGAACAATGCTAATTCCATCAACCGTGTGGGGATGGGCGTTCCGCTCTGACGGAGTTCCATGCGTCGCCCACCGCGTGTGACCAATGCCCGTGCGTCCATCAAAATCCAAGCTTTGTAGTTGTGATTCAAGTTTACTTAACTTTCCTTCGGCGCGAATCCGCTTGACTTGCCCATGATCGAAAATAGCAACACCCGCGCTATCATACCCACGGTACTCCAAAGTTTTTAGACCATCTAAAATGATATCTTTTGGCTTTCTATGGCCATGGTATCCAACGATTCCGCACATTCAAATTATCCTTTGTTGTAATCTTCTTTTATTATTTGTCGTCCGCGGGCAACAGCCAAAGCATTGGCTGGAACGTCTTTAGTGATTGTGGAGCCGGAACCAATAACCGCATTGTCCCCAATTTTCACAGGTGCAACAAACTGTGTGTCACTCCCGACAAATACATTTTTTCCAATTTCGGTTTTATACTTCTTTTTATCAACGGCATAATTGCATGTAATTGTCCCGCAACCGATATTGGTTTCATCACCAATGGTCGCATCACCCAGATATGTCAAATGCGAAGCTTTTGCGTTATCTCCAAATTGAACTTTTTTAAGCTCTACAAAATTGCCAACTTTAGCATTCTCCCCAATGTCGCACTCGGGCCGTATATGGGCATAGGGACCTATCGCCGCACGCGTTTTAATTTTAGACCCGTCAATGTATGAGCCCAACTTAATTTGGACACTGTCTTCAACTTCGGAATCCATTATGAAGCAATTTGGCTCTAAAACACAATAGGAACCAATTTTTGTTTTTCCTTTTAAAAAAACCCCCGGGTAAATCACAGAACCCGCCCCAACTGTTACCGAGTCTTCGATGTACACCATTTCTGGGTTAATAAACATGACGCCGCTTTCAAGCAATTCTTTGACCTTGCGCTGAACAATTCTGCGTGTTGCCTTCGACAATTGAGTTTGATCATTAACCCCGAATGCCGTGTCGAGACTCACGGGAACCACAATTGTTCGCGCGCCAGCTTCAACAGCCATTGAAACAATGTCAGTCAAATAAATTTCGTTTTGTTTGTTGCTCGCACGCAACTCAGGAAGAAATTTATTAATTAATTTTGCAGAAATAATATAAATCCCAGTGTTTACTTCTTTTATTGCTAAGGTCTCTTTTGATGCATCCTTTGCTTCGACAATCGCTTTTAACTGGCCTTTTTGGCGAACAATACGACCAAATTCACCCGGATTTTTCATATTGCAGCTTAAAACTGCAAGCTCTGCCCCTTCATTTTTGTATTCTTCGATTGCGTTTAGAAGTTCGGAAACCCGGACCAGAGGATGGTCACCGCTCAAAACGAGCACATCACCTTCCAGCGTCTCGTAGTCTGCAGCCATTAAAGCGTGACCTGTGCCCAATTGCTCTTTCTGTTCAAACGAAATAGTCCCAAGCTGGGTAACCAGGGGCTGAATAAGGTCTTTCCCCACCCCTACGACGACCCGAATTTCTTGAGCACCGCATTTTTTGATAACATTGATAATTCTTGCGATCATTGGAATACCGGCAACGGGATGGAGAACCTTTGGTAACGGGGATTTCATCCGTTTTCCATGTCCAGCGGCTAAAATTACGGCAGTCAGTCGACGTTTTTCCATTTCCACCTTCGCTATAGTTTTTTATAATATGGGCACTCATGGAAGAAAACATAATTCTCATTAAAAAATGGGCTAAGTCCGCAGGCAAGATTGATATTCCCCTCTATCACTCTGCAGACTATAAATTAGGGAGTGGCAAAAACCCCACACTCATAATTGGAGGCGTTCACGGTGACGAGCCTGAGGGCATATGGCTTGTCGAAGCGCTTCTTGAAAAATTTGAAGATCTTGCGCAAAACAACGAGCACTTTAAGCGTCCGTGGATATTGATTCCCTGCCTTAACCCCGATGGCTATACTTCACGAAATCGCACCAATTCTAAAGGGGTCGATCTCAATCGTAATTTTCCAACGCCCGACTGGACTCCAACTGCAAAAGCGGAACGCTATAATCCAGGGCCGCAGCCAAACAGCGAGCCGGAAACACAAGCTCTGACAAAACTTATTGAAACCGAAAAACCACGTTTAATCGTGCATTGCCATTCCTGGAAGCCAGGTATCATTTACACAGGAAGCGAGGCCCTTTCCCACGCAACATTCCTTAGCAAAAGCTCTGGGTACCCATTGCAGGACGATATCGGCTATCCAACACCCGGAAGCCTGGGCCAATTCGGATGGTTGGTCCACAAAATTCCCGTGATCTGTATCGAAGAGCGTGAGGGCGCCACGAAGGAAGAAACCTGGGAGCGATTTCAAAAAGGCTTTTTCAAACTTTTTGAGATAAGGCCATGAAATTAAAATCCAGCGTCCTAATAGTTGATCCAACATACCCTTCCGATAATGTGTACGGCGCTGACGTTGAAACGGACCTAAATCCCCGAGCCACATATTCTGTCATTGTAGTTAGCCTAAAGCATTTTAGTATTGATAAAACCATTCATTTTTTCCACCAATGTTCAAATCAGAACCCAAACACTCAATTTGTTTTGCAAACAAGCTCCAAGCAACATCCCGAGGAATTAAAAAAAATAATGAACGAGGTTGGTATTTTCAAGTTCCTTTCCTCAAATAACGAGGCTTTTCTGGAAAGGACTCTTCAAGAAGCCATTGCGGAATACGACCTCAAATTGCAAAACCAACAGCTTTTAAGCCTGTTTCAAGATCAAAATGAACAATTAAAAACCTTAAGCCTGGATCTTGAGGAACGCGTTTTAAAACGACAAAAATTCCTAGAATCCTCCCGAGAAAAGCTCCTTCAGGCAAATCAGTTCTTTAAAGCTTTATTGTCCGCTTTGTTTGCGATTCAAAAATCCAATTCCATTCCTGAAATTGAATCAAATTTGCACAAGGCGCTGTCCATCACATTCAATCTGTCGTGGCTTCGTATAACTTATCAAAATCAAAGCCAACTCAGCCAAATTCAAAATCTACACGCTCAAGAATTTTCTTTGTTCTCAACAGATTTAAAATTGGACAATCGCGCACTAGGAAAAGTTACATTCGCAAGATCTAAGAGCCTTCCCTTTTCAACAGATGATACTGAGTTCTTTACTCAAGTATCGCAAGCTGTCGCACTGGCGTTGGATCGCCTGACTCAACTTGAAAAAAGTGAATTTCTAAAGCAACAATGGAAATCCACTTTTGATGCAATTCTTGAGCCTGTAAGCTTAATCACATCGAAATACGAGCTGCGTGATTTCAATTCGGCATTTGAAAAACGAGCTAAGACAGACAAAAAAGGAAAGCTTTTTTGTTATTCGGCGCTGTTTGGGCGAACAGAGCCATGCCTGGGCTGTCAGCTTGGGAAGTCTTTTGGTCTGGGCGCCCAGAAAACAGCATCGGGACAAGAATCTAATTTTGAGGTCTCAAGCCAGAGACAAAGCGAAGATATTTTTGTAAATATTTATAGGGACATGTCCGAACAAAACAGGATCGAGCGACAAATCTTAGAGTCTTCGAAAATGGCAGAGCTCGGAACCATCGGCGGCAGCATCGCACACGAACTGAATAATCCCCTCGCCGGTCTGATCACATTCGTACAGCTGATTAAAGCAGATCTGCATGGCGATGAAGATTATAAGCGTGATATTATCGAAATGGAGAGGGCGGCGCTTCGATGTAAAGAAATTATTGAAAACTTACTCAGCTTTACTCGGAAAAACAGAGCTGCCGCAAAAGAAAAATTAAGCCTAAATCAAGTCGCTGAAAGCGCGATCAAGATCATCAATTTGAAAGCAAGCTCGTTGGGCATTAAAATCGAAAAGGATTTCCAGCCAACCAATGTTTTTATTGAAGGGCTAAGCAACCCCTTGTCCCAGTCTTTAGTAAATCTATTGCAAAACGCAATCGATTCCTTAACACAGAAAATGAAGTCTGAAAAATTTGTGCCAAAGATCGAAGTTCGGGTGTCATCTCAGACAAATTTTTCACACATTGATATCATCGATAATGGTCTGGGCCTTCATGCAGACGCGCAACTTAAAGCATTCACTCCATTTTTCACAACAAAGGACCCCGAGAAGCATCGCGGCCTTGGTTTGGCCGTTGCATTTCAAATTATTCAGGACCATGGCGGAAGTATTGATTTGTCAAAAACATCTGATCAAAAGACTCGGGCAAGAATTACCTTTCCGTCTAGTTTTTGACTCTTGAATTCAAAACATTGGCAGGCAAAATTGACAGCGCCAATAATTCAACTTACCATTGAATAACAACATCGCGCGTAAGATTACTTCTTAGAAAATTTTTAAAACTGAAAGTCCTATGAGGGGACTTAAGGTCCTATTGGAAGGGGTACGAATGCAAGAACGAAGGCTCTTGATTGTTGAGGACGATTCTAGCTTAAGGACGGCTTTGTTTAGACTTTTGACCAAAAAAAGTTATCAAGTCGTAACTGCCCAAACAAAAAACGAAGCGCTTCAACTCTGTTCTGGCCAACAAAAAATAGATCTCGTATTAGTCGACCTCCAATTGCCCGACGGAAGCGGACTCGACCTTATCCAAGAAATCAAACGAATCCAAAGCGAAACACAATTCATTGTGCTTACGGGTTTCGGAACAATTGAAACTGCAGTCCACGCCACTCGCCTCGGTGCTTTTCATTTTTTAACAAAACCATTCAATATCGAAGAACTTGCAAGCCTTATTGATAAAGCTATCAATCACACCCAATTAATAGCAGAAAACAAAAATTTAAAATCTCAGCTGCAAGGCAAATATAAGTTCGACAACATTGTTGGATCGAGCGAAAAAATGCTCGACGTTTTGAAAATGATCGAAAAGGTAGCCGATAGCGATTCAACGGTATTGATCAAGGGCGAATCCGGTACAGGAAAAGAGCTTGTCGCTAAGGCGATTCACTATAATTCCATGCGGGCGGCAAAACGGCTCATTCCCGTGAACTGCGGAGCGATTCCTTCGGAGCTTTTAGAAAGCGAGCTTTTCGGTCACGTCAAGGGTGCTTTTACCGGCGCAATCTCAAATCGTATTGGCCGATTTGAGTTGGCTGACGGAGGAACTTTGTTCCTGGATGAAATTGGAGAAATGAGCCCAACACTACAAGTAAAGTTACTGCGTGCAATTCAAGAACGACAGTTCGAACCTGTTGGCGGGACAAAGACCATTGAGGTCAATGTGCGGATCGTAGCCGCTACGAATATTGACCTTGAAAAGGCTGTACGCGATGGTCGCTTCCGTGAAGATTTGTACTATAGACTCAATGTAATTCCGATCCACATCCCATCTTTGAAAGAACGTCGGGAAGATATACCGGTTTTGCTCCACCACTTCATGACTATTTTCAACAAAACTAAAGACAAAAATATATCGGGCGTTGCACCCGAAGCCGCAGATTTGTTGTTTCATTATGCTTGGCCGGGGAATGTGCGCGAACTAGAAAATCTTGTCGAGCGCATCGCAATCCTAAAAGGAACCGGTATGATTCAGGTTTCAGACCTGCCTGACAAATACAAAGATCGCCAGCACATTGAAACCTCAGGTGAGCTAGCAATCCCCGACACAGGAATTGATTTTAATTCTGCCGTCGACGCCTATGAAAACGCCCTGATCTTAAAAGCGCTTGAAAGAACCAACTGGAACCGCAACCAAGCCGCCCAATTGCTAAAGCTCAACCGCACCACCCTCGTCGAAAAAATAAAGAAAAAAGGCCTTAAGGTGCCAGACACCGTATGTCCGGTAACCGTCCACCGGCAACCGCCAGCAACGATTTAGCGCTACCTCTCGACTTTTGGATAGCAAACTATTGTAACTATTGATCTTAGGCGACAACAAATCTCATATTGAGACATATTGTCCTTATGACCACAGAATTATCAGCAGCTGCTAACAAACTAGTCACTTTCCCTATGAAGAATGGGGTTAATATCCAATTTAAGGGGAAATGAATTCAGTCCTTTGGCACCCCCCTTGCTTTATGTAAGAGTATGGAATCATTTATTAAAATAATGATCATAATGACACTCACGACAGGCGAGGCGGGCGCTTTTGTACCTAGTGCAGAAAAAGAAATTACACCAATTAGCGCCCCCGCAGAGCTGCCTGAAACTGGCTTCTTTTCAGTTGCTACTGTAAATAAAATTATGCCTCAAAATGTAAAGGCAGATTCAACCCCAACTCAAATTCAAAGAGACATCTTGAACCGCAGCGTAGACCAACTAGTAAAAACAGAAGCACCCGGCATCATTCAAGCTGCGGAAAAGATTGAGCAACAGGTTCAGACCGAAGTTGCCGTAAAAAGTGATGAAGGCATCGAACATAAAATCAAAGTTAAATTGATTCCACTTCAGGCCGCAGCTCGGTTTGATTATACGGGTCTTATCAACGCTTCAGCAATTTATAAGCCCGCAGAGGCCGATGTTGATTTAACTGTGACAGAACAAATATCAGATAGCACGCAATTTCAATTGAAACACCAAACCGGTGAACACATTAGCTCGCTTAATGTTTCAGTTGATTGGTAGATTTTTCCCAATATCTTTCCTAAAAAAAATACCGGGCCACGTAACTAGCTTTGTTTGGTTGTAAGCATTTTTTAGGGCCTCTTCTCGGCTCGATCCCATTCCAACTGCGCCTAGAACTCGTCCGCCATTTGTGACATAGTCTTTTTCCGAATTTGTTCCTAAGCTTGCGTGAATGAAATAACTAGAGTTGGTTTCTTGAAAGACACTACCCTCAATGACATCACCCTTGGATGGATTTTCAGGATAACCATTTGCTGCCAGCACAACACAGGCAGTATGCAGAGCTTTCCACGACATCACCGGCACATCACCCGTAGCGATGCTTTGAAACACAAGCCCCCAATCACCATCTAATAGTGGTAAAATAACCTGGGCCTCTGGGTCGCCAAATCGCGTATTGATTTCAAGAACCTTAGGACCCGTAGTCGTCATCATAAGTCCAAAATAGACAACCCCTCGGTAATCCATTTTTTCGTCATCTAATTTTTTAATAAACGGACGAACGATCTTGTCTTGTATAATTTTATTAACGTCGTCTGTTATTGAAATCGGCGCTACAGCACCCATTCCGCCCGTGTTCGGGCCTTCGTCACTATCTAACAAGCGCTTATGATCCTGCGCTAACGGCAACGTCTGAAAGTCGCGCCCATTTGTTAAAACCAGATAGCTCAGCTCCCATCCGCTCAAATGTTCTTCCAATAGAGCTACGCTTCCTGCAGCCCCCAATTTATGATCTACAAAAATAGCTTGCGCAAAATGAACCAATTCATTCTTGGTCTTTGCAATGATAACGCCCTTGCCTGCGGCAAGGCCATCGGCTTTCATAACCCACGGACCCGGTAGCTGATCCGCATATTTTAATACTTCTTCGACGCTTGAAACTTGAAAATATTTTCCGGTTGGAATCCCTGCCGACTCCAGAAATTTCTTACAAAAAATTTTAGAAGCTTCCAATTGAGCAGATCTCTGATCAGGCCCAAAAACAACGATATCGTTCTGCCGCAATTGATTTGCCAGCCCCTCAGACAAGGGTTGTTCTGGACCGATAACAACCAGCTTTATATTTGTTTTTCGAATAAACTGAACAAGCGTTGTAATATTTTGCGTAGAAATATCGTGGCAAAGCGCATATTTTTTAATACCTGCGTTTCCCGGTATGCAGTGAATCTCGGTAACGGATGGCGAAAAGCGAAGCGCTCGAACTATTGCGCTTTCCCGACCCCCGTTACCTATAACCAAAACCCGCATATAAATTTTCCTACTTTAAAATTCCACCTGTTAATGGACTTTGTAGTTATAGGTGACAAGAGGATTAATGTCACCTAGTATGCCTTTCAAAACCTACTTTTGGAGATCAAACAGAGGAGACCTCATGGAAGCATACAATCCACCTGATTTTTACAACATTGACGAATTACTCAATGAAGAACAGCGTATGATTCAGAACTCTGTCCGCCAATTTGTTACAAATGAAATCATTCCCCACATCGAAGATTGGTTTGTTGCAGGTGAATTCCCAAAACAGCTTATTCCCCAAATCGCAGAACTTGGTCTTTTGGGGTCTACTATTAAAGGCTATGGTTGTGCTGGGCTAGATTACACATCTTACGGCTTAATCATGCAGGAACTAGAACGTGGGGATTCTGGGTTGCGGAGTTTTGTGAGCGTTCAAGGCGCGCTGTGTATGTACCCCATTGCAACATTTGGAACTGAAGATCAAAAGAAAAAATACCTACCAAAGATGGCAACCGGAGAAGTGATTGGCTGCTTTGGATTAACAGAGCCGGATTTTGGGTCAAACCCTGCGGGTATGAGAACAAACGTAAAAAGCGATGGGGATCACTGGGTTTTAAATGGAAATAAAATGTGGATTACAAATGGTGGGATCAGCCAGCTTGCAATCGTCTGGGCAAAAAGCGAGCAAGGTAAAGTAATCGGATTAATCGTAGACAGAGATTTAAAAGGATTTACAGTCCGAGACATTGAAAAAAAATATTCCTTACGCGCATCTGTAACTAGTGAATTAATTTTTGAAGACTGCCGTGTCCCAAAGAAAAACCAGTTGCAAGTTGAAGGGTTCAAAGGACCCTTTTCGTGTTTAAACCAAGCTCGATATGGTATTGGCTGGGGGGCCATTGGCGCAGCTCAAGCGTGCTACACTGAAGCGCTTGAATATGCGAAACATCGTGTTCAGTTTGACAAGCCAATTGCCGGGTTCCAACTTGTTCAAGCAAAACTTGTGTGGATGTTCACTGAAATCACGAAAGCACAGTTGCTCTGCTGGAAACTGGGAAAAATGAAGGATGCTGGAAAAGAAATTCCACAACAAATTTCAATGGCCAAAATGAATAATGTCTCTTTGGCTTTAGATATCGCACGCACAGCACGTGATATATTGGGGGCAAGCGGCATCACCCACGAATATCAGTGTGGCCGTCACATGATGAATCTTGAAAGCGTTAATACATACGAAGGGACAGAGGATATTCACCGCCTCATTCTCGGCGAACACATCACCGGAATCCCCGCGTACAAATAGTCAATACGACACCAGTTCAGGACATAAAGCACGATTAAACGTGGAATACTCTTTGCTTTATAGACTTCCAGTTTTCTCGCAATGGGAAAACGTGTAGCAAAGGGGGCGACATTGAACAAAATAATCAGCTTTAGTTCCTTATTCTTATTTTTAATTATTTGCACTGTAACTGAATCTTATGCCAGAGTGCGACCACCCCTGATCCGCCCCCCTATTCTGCAACCGAGGCCACCGCCAGTACGACCGACACCACCGCCATTTAGCGCAAACGAGCCGCCATTGGTTGCGATGTCCGATCCAACATACAACGGAACCGGTTGTCCTGTTGGTACGGTGGTTTCAGTACTCAGCCCCGATCAACAAGTGATCTCTATTTTGTTCAATGAGTTTATCACTCAAGCGGGGCCGGGCACTGGCATACGGGGAGATATCAAATCTTGTCAAATACACATTCCATTACAAATCGTAAATGGTAGTTACCAGATTATGATCACACAAGTAGACTTTCGCGGCCTGGCTTCACTTCCACTCGGGGCTAATATGCACGCAACAGGAACATATTCGATCACAAGTCCCGATTACCCCAATATTCGTCCTCAAAGTTTCAGTACAAAAACAAACACAATTGTCGGTCCCGTGATGGATGAATATTTTTTCTCTGTTATTCCGATTGAAGGACAGGGATCTGGTCGAATCATGGATGGCAGCAGATTTGACACAAAATGGTCCGCATGTTCAAATCGTTTGAACCTTGGAATCTTCTCTCGCTTGGTTCTGCAAAATCAAAATATGCAAGCTGACGCACTGGCGTCGGTCGACAGTATCGACACCACTGTTACCCCGGGAATCGAGTACCAAATTAAATGGAGGCGCTGCCGTTAATTTATACAGTCGCCCAAATTCCGCATGAAGAGCCCAAAAAGGGCTCTCCATTTACCTTTAAAGATGTATACTACGTCTGAAGCCGGTTCAGTCGTTGCACAATGAAGGCTCGCGGAACGTCGGAGGAACGTATTTATGGGTGGAGAAAGTTTTTTTAAAATTTTTTCATTGGGGATTTTGAGTCTAATATTCATTTCAGCGGTAGCCTCTGCCAATAAAGATCAGCAAAAAAAGGGCACACCCGAAGACCTGTCCATTATTTTTTCGCATATTAACCTTGCAGCACAAGTTAACGCTTTCAATAAGGATCCTAAGCAGATACCGCCAGAAAACATAGAAGACACGCGGAATTCAGAAAAGCCTTTGCCTAAAGCAACCCGGTAAAGTATTCTAACCCCCTAATTGTATAGGGGAATTTCTTACTTGAGCACGAACGAACTGTCGGATCGCTATAATCATCTTGAAGTTGAAGACAAAAACTATCTCTTTTGGATGAAAAACAATTATTTCAAAGCCGAAGACATCTCGACCAAACCCCCATTTAGCCTGATTATGCCGCCGCCAAACGTGACCGGCTCGCTTCATTTGGGTCATGCATTAGATCAAACCATCCAAGATCTATTTACTCGATGGAAACGAATGTCAGGCTTTAATGCTTTGTTTTTGCCGGGAACAGATCATGCCGGCATTTCTACCCAACTTGTTGTTGAAAAAGAGCTATTAAAGCAAGGCTTAAAACGTCGCGACTTGGGCCGCGAAAAATTTTTGGAAAAAGTTTGGGAATGGAAAGAAACGTATGGAAATCGAATTATCGAACAATGCAAGAAGCTCGGGGATTCGGCCGATTGGGGACGAATTAAATTTACGCTAGATGATGATGTGTCTGCCGCAGTTCGAAAAGTTTTTGTGAGCTTATATAAAGAAGGCCTAATCTACCGCGGCCAACGCTTGGTGAACTGGGATACGCAACTGGAAACTGCGGTCTCTGACCTTGAGGTCGAAAACGAGGAGCGCAAAGGAACCTTGTGGCATATTAAATATCCAATCGAAGGCATGAACGAATTTATGATTGTTGCAACGACCCGACCAGAAACAATGTTAGGCGACACTGCCGTTTGTGTTCACCCCAGCGACGATCGATACAGAAAGCATATAGGAAAAAATGTTGTTTTGCCTTTGTTGGGTCGGAAGATACCAATTATTGCCGACGAATATGTGGATCAAACATTCGGATCTGGTGTTGTAAAAATGACGCCCGCACATGATTTTAATGATTACGAAATTGGAAAACGCCACAAGCTACAATTCATAAATATTTTGAACACAAATGGAACACTGAATTCGAACGCAGGACCTTATCAAGGATTGAAGGTTCAACCCGCTCGTAAAAAAGTGCTAGAAGATCTTGCGGCCCAAGGATTGTTGGAGAAAGAAGAGCCACACAAACAAGTTGTCCCTGTTTCAGAGAGAACCGGACAAGTTGTAGAACCTTATTTGTCTGATCAGTGGTTTGTTGCAATTCACAAGCTCGCCCGACCTGCAAAACACGTTGTTGAAAGCGGAACCATTGAATTTATTCCTGAGATGTGGGCAAAAACTTATTTGCATTGGATGAATAACATACAAGACTGGTGCATTTCCCGGCAGCTCTGGTGGGGCCATCGCATCCCGGCATGGTATTGCGAGGATTGTAAACACGTTGTTGTATCTGAAAAAAATCCTGTGGAATGTGACAAGTGTAAATCAAAAAACTTAAAACAAGACGATGACGTTTTAGATACATGGTTCAGTTCTGGGCTTTGGCCGTTCAGTACGTTGGGGTGGCCCGAACAGACCGAAAGCTTTAAAACATTTTACCCAACATCATTGATGGTGACTGGGCACGATATTATTTTCTTTTGGGTTGCAAGAATGATTATGAATGGGCTTCATTTTGCTAAGGATATTCCATTTCGCCATGTTTACATCCATGGCCTGATTCGCGATTCCCAAGGACGGAAAATGTCAAAGTCGTTAGGTAACGGCGTTGATCCCCTTGACATGATCGAAAAATACGGAGCCGATGCTTTGAGATTTACGTTGCTTTCCTCTGTAGCGTCTGGAAAAGATCTCAAGTTTTCAGAAAAACGCCTTGAAGGCTATCGCAATTTTATGAATAAAATTTGGAATGCAACTCGTTTTGCACTTACAAATTTAAAAGAATACAAAAGTTTGAACGAGTCAATTAATCCAGAGGCCATGTCACTGGCAGATCATTGGATTATTTCTCGATTAAAAGAAACACAAGAACAAGTTGACGATTATTTAGATTCCCATCGCATTTCTGAAGCCGCAAACACCTTGTATTCATTTGTGTGGAATGATTTCTGTGATTGGTATTTAGAGTTTATTAAACCAATCATGTATGGTGACGACATTTACCAAAAAAACGAAACGGCAAAGGTTTTGGCCGGAACACTAAATCGCATCATGCGGCTTCTTCATCCGTTTATTCCATTTATCACCGAAGAACTCTATCAAAAGCTCCCTATTAAAAACGAAGCTTGTATTGTTGATGCATATCCAACTTCAGAAAATGACCGTGTGTGGTTGTCCGCTTCCGATAAAGAGAAAGCCTTTGAATTGAATGTGATCAAAGAGGCAATTTCAGCGCTAAGAAATATTCGTGGCGAAAATCAAATTAAACCCGGCCAGAAAATAAATATTCGATTGTCTACCGCAAGTATTCGATTAAACGAAATCTTAACGAAAAACCAGAGCGCATTTACAAAAATGGCTAACGTGGATGGTTTTGAAATTGGAAGCAATCTTTCCGCCACAAAATCAGCGCTGCAGCTTATCCAAATTGGACAAGACAAGATGAGCGTTATTGTTCCTCTGGAGGGCCTTGTTGATTTAGGTGCAGAAATTGCGCGTTTGCAAAAAAATCTCGAAAAGGCTCAAAAGGATATTGAAATTACGCATAAAAAATTATCCGACGATAGCTTCATGAAGAACGCCCCACCTGACATCGTCGAAACCGAAAAGGCACGTCTTGAACAGCTTGTGGAGCAAACTCAAACCATCCAAGAAAGCCTCGAACGCTTAAAATAGGTACGCCGTTCCCTTTCAGGAGACGGCGCAGCAACCATTCGGCGTCGGATTATTTTCGCGTCCGGAGTTTTAAATCCCGTTCATGGCGCTGGATCGCAAGCTGAATTAATTTATCAACCAAGTCGGCATAGCTGACGCCGCTAGCTTCCCACATTTTGGGATACATACTGATATTTGTAAAACCTGGAATTGTATTAGCTTCGTTGACATATATTTTTCCAGCTTTTGTAATAAAAAAATCGACTCGTGCCATGCCCTCGCAGCACAAGGCTTTAAATGCTTTGATCGCAGCGACTTGAACCTTCTTTTGAAGTTGTTTTGATATCTTCGCTGGAATTACAATTTTAGCACCATCTTCGTTTACATATTTGTTTTCGTAAGAGTAAAATCCATCCTTTGGAATAACTTCTCCTGGTACAGAGGCCTTCGGATTTTCGTTTCCAAGCACTGCGCATTCGATTTCACGTCCCTTGATCTGTTCTTCGACAATAATTTTGTGATCGTATTGAAACGCGTCGGCAATTGCGGCTTCAAATTCTTGTTTGTTAGTTACTTTACTTACACCTATGGACGAACCCATATTAGCTGGTTTCACAAAAAGAGTTGATCCAAGCTTTTTTCGGATTGTTGCGTAGTCAAATTTATTACCACGGCTGATAGTCACCCATTTAGAAACTAAGATCCCCGCACCTTTCAAAAGATGCTTCATAACATCTTTATCCATAGAAACAGCAGAGCCCAATACGCCCGGCCCCACAAAAGGAATATTTAAAAGCTTTAACATACCCTGTATGGTTCCATCTTCTCCAAAAGGCCCGTGTAAAATCGGGAACACGACATCGATCATTTTGCCACCATCATTTGCAACCACCAAAGATGCCGCCTGGTGGCCTGGCTGGACCATAACATTTTTATCCTCGACTCCGATTTGAAGTGGTTTTAGCTTGGCCGAATTTATAAGATTTTGGGCGTTTCGGTTATAATGCCATTTCCCCGTTGGATCGATTCCAATCAAAATAGGGTCGTATTTTTCAAGGTTAAGAGCATTATAGACGTTACGAGCTGATAAAATGGAAATTTCGTGCTCCGCAGACTGCCCGCCAAAAAGAATCGCAACCCTGATCTTACCCATAAGTAAAATTTAAGCCCTAACCTCCCAAAGTGACAATGCATTATTTATCTCGGCCTAAATTCCCTGGGGTGAAGGTTTATTAAGCAAATCCCCATAAAAAGGGTTGTTTTGGGCGAACCGTTATTGTAGGAAATGAGAAGTCCAGGGGGAAACCATGACAGTATTATTTAGCTTTTTATTAACATTGGGCGCTTATGCTCAAAATCATAACGATCACCACCACGTTGAAACAATTGTTCCAAACGCCCCAATCAAATTGAATGGGCCATGTTCTGCATGGGTTTTAGATAGCAGCGTATCTTGTGTTTTGGTTGACGGAGCAAGAACGAAAGTTTGGCGACGCCAGTGTGAACATATTTGGGACAATGAAACATTTTGCTGGAACGGAAATCCGAACGCTCTTTCCATGATCTGCACCCCGTGGTACCGCGAAGATGCTGAATGTGTCTCCGACGAGGATGTATGGGTTCGCGAATGTGGCGATGTCCGATATAAAAAACACTTGTGTTCAGAGACAAATCCAAATACCCAACAGTGATGTATTTAGGTATCGATATTGGTGGAACCAAGTTAGAAGCCATCTTGATTGAAAAAAAAACTGCCGGTGTAAATGTTCTTCAAAAAAAACGAACAGCTACTGACCGCGATCAAGGCTATTATAGAATTATAGAAAATCTTACCCATTTGATAAAAGACACTTGTCCCAACACGAAAGAACTCATTGCGATTGGAATTGGTTTACCAGGCACCGTCGATCCAAAAACAGGGATGATGATCAAGGGTAACACTCGTGCCCTTGAAAACATGCCCCTTGCTGAAGATCTTAAGAAAAACTTGAATTTTGGAGCCCCCGTTTTAATCGAAAACGACGCTAACTGTTTTGCCCTTGCTGAGGTCTATGCGGGGGCTGGGGTGAACTATGAAAAGGATTTTGGAGTTCCCTGTGAAAAGCAAAACGCCGTTGGCGTTATACTCGGAACAGGAGTTGGCGGTGGAGTTGTCATCAATGGAAAAGTCGTTGGCGGCCGCCGCGGCGCTGGCGGAGAAATCGGACACATGACACTTCACCCTAATGGCCGTGCCTGTTACTGTGATCGTAAGGGTTGTGCAGAACAGTACTTGTCCGGACCCGCAATCGAACTGGAACAGTTTAACGAAACCGGAAAAAAGCTACCAGCCCCCGATGTATTCCAAGCATCCGGCAATGTCTTAAAAAATTATCAAAAAAATTTGGCAGCATTCCTTGGAAACATCGCAAATGTTTTAGATCCAGATTATTTTGTATTGGGTGGCGGAGTCAGTTTACAAAAATCAATCTATGAAAACATATCAGAAGATCTCCCTACACAGTTGTTTGTTTCAAAAAATCCACCGCCAGTTTACCAACATGTTGTTGGTGATTCCGCTGGAAGCTTAGGTGCCGCAATGGTTGCCTGGAGAAACTGGTCAGAACCCCAATAATCTCAGTTTTTTTTGGTTGAGCTTATGTATTGCCGAAGAAACTTAAGAATGGATTTCATATCACGACTTTGAAATTCTTTTGCAACTTGGATCCAATAAATTCTATTTGTAAGTCGGGGGTCCTGAATCAAGTATCCCTCGATCTCGTTTCCTTCTTCTGGTTGAACGGGAAGATAGGTTCCCACAAATGGGACGCTTATGTACCCCAAGTAATTATAGACATCTGAATCTACCGTAGTTCCATCTGGAAGGATCAATGGTTCCGCCCGGTTCAATTTCATGTGTGGAATGCTTCCCTTCATCCGAACTTCAACAACCGTCTTGGGATCTAGCTTGGCTTTTCTGTAAACCACAAAAATTGTAATGATCGGCGAAGACTCTGTCGCACTTTTTGGTTTGTAAGATACAGCAACACCAATATCCGGGGTCAAGTTATCAACAATAGAGTTATTGATAAGCTGCCAATCTTTAATATTTGTGAGAATCGGGGATCCTGTGTGCGCGTGTATGAAATATTTCCCTCGATTTTTCAGCGAATTGTCGGGGGCAGATGTCACGCAACCACTCAGACTGAAGCTAACCAAGACCGAGGCCAAAAAGTATCCGAGTATCGGACGGCTGGTGCCTGGCACCCTAGGCATCGGAGTATCTTGTTATGTCGTCTTCGCCGAAGTAAGATCCAATTTGTACTTCGACGAACTCAACAGCCTCTGTCCCAGGATTTCGCATTCTGTGCTTGGATCCCTGTGGGATAAAAATGTGCTCACCTGGCTTCAAACTAAACATTTTATCATCTAAAATAACTTCTGGGTTTCCATTTGTAATTATCCAGTGTTCAGCGCGCTTGGTGTGCGATTGATACGACAATTGCTGTCCAGGATTAACGTGGATTACTTTAGATTTAAATCTTTTCGAGTCACGCAATATTTCATACACGCCCCAAGGGCGATGCTCAAAAACATGATCCTTCAAAAGACTTGGTTTTTTTTCCTTTATGACGTTTGTTAGATTTTTTACATTCTGAGTTTTCCCTTTTTGGGTGATCAAAATAGCGTCTGGCGTGTCAACAACAACAAGATTGTCAACATCGCTAAATGCATAGGACTTGCTCGCGATACCAGAAACAAAATTATTTTGCGCTGATGCTTCAATGACATTATCTTCGTTTTTTTTATACTTGGATATTTCATCCCAACTACCCAAATCGGTCCAGCCAATTTCGCAGGGAACACAAACCTGCTCTTCTAGTTTCTCCATCACAGCATAATCGATACTTTCATTTTTTAGCCTTTTATAAATCACTGAAATATTGGAAATATCTGGCTTTAAATTCTTCAATTCGTGCCACGTTTCCGGCATAAACCTTTGCATATGCTCAGCCATAATTTTCACTTTAAAAATAAACATCCCCGCATTCCAAAAAAAATTACCTTTATCGATAAATTTTTGTGCAGTCACTTCGTTTGGCTTTTCCCGAAAATTCTTTGTTTTATAAACTTTTAATCTGGACTCTGTACCCGACTGAAATTGGTTCAAATCTACTTCGATGTAACCGTAACCTGTTGCTGGATAATTAGGCTTAATTCCGATGGTAACGACCTGATCTTTTTGTGCAAACTCTTCGCCTAATTTTACAGCTTGCGCGAAGCCTTCCATATTTTCTATGAGATGATCTGCCGGGAAAATTCCGACGATTTTGTCTTGTTTGTTTTGGGCCATGAATAAATAACACAAAAGTGCTATTGCCGGCCCCGTGTTTTGTCCAAAGGGTTCATAGATGGCGTTGGTTACAGGAACGCCCGCTTCGTTCAAAGTTTTTTTTGTCAGAACCTCTAAGTCCCTGACAGTTAAGACCCAAGGTTCGCCCAGATTCTTAAGGCGCTTTAGTGTTTTTAATTGAAGTGATTCCTCTAGCAATTCAGCAAATTGCTTTGGACAAGACGCTCTTGATTTAGGCCATAGCCGGGTGCCGCTGCCGCCCGAAAGAATTACAGGGATCATTTTATTTCCTCAAATAATTTATCAAGCTTACCATAGCTAATATCGACGCCAAACCATAACAAACTGTGCTAACAACTGGCAATCCCAACAGAGTTGGCAAAGTTTGGTTACCGAGCGCCATCGCACCACTAATAATCAAACAGCCAATTATAAAACCCAAAAACAATAGGTTTGCAGAGGTTTCGATAGATCGTTTAAACTCAG
This sequence comes from Bdellovibrionota bacterium, assembly GCA_963169515.1. Taxonomy (GTDB): domain Bacteria; phylum Bdellovibrionota; class Bdellovibrionia; order Bdellovibrionales; family JAEYZS01; genus CAUJEF01. Next base: position 6,365 of record CAUJEF010000087.1, on the reverse strand, counting down.
TAAACTGATCAATGCGAATGTTTTTATAACCTTCAGATTGATTCCATTTCTTAAGAGAATATCGAATTTGCCTTGGAAGATCATAAATCAAACTTAGAGAATCTTTCGCAAGAAGCGCAACATCTTTCATCACGCGATTCGGGTCATATTTTGATTTGATGATTTCATTTGCAATAACAAGTGTTTGTTCCAAAATATCAAAATCTTCGACGATCTGCCGTCCCATACCTTCGATTGTGACAATGGACTTAAAAAACAGCATAAGCTCGGGAGGAAGATACACTTTGTGTTTTGCCGCTAGGCCCGCGGCATCCAGCAGTATCCGACCCGTATTTATATTTTTAAAACTTAAACCAAAATATGGCGATATCAGGTCACGTAGATCACGGGCCAATTGGTCCACATCCACAAACCCTGTCGTGGTTGTGAGTTCTGCAAACTCTATTGCCATACCATCGTAATCTTCTTGTGCAAGGGATATAAAAATATTCGCAATCGCATCTCGCGATTTAAGGCTCAGTCTCCCAACGACCCCAAAATCAACCAAGCCCAAACGCCCCTGTGGGAGAATAAATAGGTTCCCGGCGTGAAGATCTCCGTGGAAAAAGCGATCCTGAAAAACCATTTTAAAAAATATGCGGATACCTTTTTTCGCAAGCGCTATCCGATCAACACCCTGCTGATCCAATGACTGTGCTTGGCTAAGCGGCATACCATCCAACATCTCCATAACTAGAACGTCTTCACTTGAATATTCTAAATAAACCTTTGGAATTTTGACTTGAGGATCATCTTCAAAGTTTTTTTGAAATCTCAGGATATTGTTGGCTTCGACTATAAAATTGGTCTCTAGCTCCATCGTTTTAAAAAACTCATCAACAATCGCCGTTGGGTTGTAAACCTTCAGCTCTGGCACATACGTTTCAACAAGCGAGGCAATCGTGTATAAAACATTTAAATCTTCATTTATTAACTTGATAATGCCTGGTCTGCGCACTTTTACGACAACCTCGTGTCCACTGTGGAGCTGCGCCATATGAACTTGTGCAATGCTTGCGGTAGCAAGCGGTTGTTCAACAATATTTCTAAAAACTTTGTGCTCGTCCCCACCATAGTGAGATTGGAGCGTAGTCAGTATTTCTGTGAATTTTACCGGCTGAACATTATCTTGAAGCTTTTTGAACTCGTTTGAAAACTCAAGCGGAACAAGGTCTGGACGTGTTGCAAGTAATTGACCTAACTTTATAAAGGTGGGACCCAATTCTTCAAAACACATACGCATACGCTCAGCTGCCGAATACCTTTGGGCCGATGAATCCGAAAGCTTGTCTAAAAAAAAACGACCTAATCTAGCCTTTTCTAGAATGTTTTGAAACCCGTGTTTTGCGAATACCCCTACGATTGTTCTTAAACGACTTGCGCTCTTTAGTGTTTTTTGGATGTGAGTGCCTGTTTTGATTATTTCCATGTTCTTCCATTCTTTTCGGGACAACACTCTTTGCCCTTCCCGGCAATGTAAAATCGATCTGTCCTTTGTCAGAATCGGTGGAAGCCACCTGAATCGTCAAAGGGTCGCCTATTTGAAATTTTATCCCTGTTTTTTTCCCGATCAAGGTCAAATGTTCTAGATCGAACTTAAAATGATCATTTCCCAAATCCTCGATTTTAACAAGACCATCTACGTCAAATTTTCGCAGTAAAACGAATATGCCGAACTTGGTAACTGAGCTAATTATACCTTCAAATTCCTGGCCTAGGAACTGCTGCATAAATCGAGCTTTTTTAATTGAAATCAGTTGCCGTTCAGCTTTCACAGATCGTTGCTCACAAGCGCTTAATACAGTACCGGCGGCATCGAGATTTGTTGGGGCAGGAACTTCATAACCAGGAACCCCTATCGCATTTTTTAAAACTCTATGAACAATCAAATCAGGATACCGCCTAATGGGAGAGGTAAAATGAGTATACTCTTCAAATCCCAGTCCAAAATGGCCGAAGTTGTCCTTGTCATAACGGGCTTGTTGCATCGTACGCAATGTCAAAATATGAAGAATCTGCTCTTCGGGTCTTCCCTCGAATTCTTCCAATGCTTTTGTAATTCGCTTCTGCAATGCTTTCCCTGTAAGACGCTCTCGTCCTCCAAACGCATATAAAAATCCATTCAGCAGATCTATGCTCTCGGGCTTTGGCTGTTCGTGAATGCGGTATAAAGATGGTGTTTCTTTAGAAGCAATAAAATGAGCGACGGCAACATTTGCCGCCAACATCAATTCTTCGATCAGACGATTTGAAAAAATGCGTTCGGATTTGATGATGTCAATAGTCTCGCCCAACTCATTGACGACGACTTGAGTTTCTGGGATTTCCAAATCCAGAGATCCATTTTTAAATCGACGCGCCATCAAAATCTTAGCAAGATCCGCAGCTTTTAAAATAGCGTCTTTTACATGAAGCAATTTTTCAGATGAATTTCCATCAATCACTTCCTGAGCCTCGCCATACGTTACACGTGCCTTGCTTTCCATAACCGCTTCATAAAATTCTGACTTTACAGTATCGCCTTGAAAATTAAGCTGCATTTCCGCCACCATGCACAGACGCGGAACGCTTGGTTTTAACGAACACAACTCATTAGATAAAATTTCCGGAAGCATCGGAACAACGAAGTTTGGAAAATATGTGCTTGTCCCGCGAGCATAGGCATCGCGGTCAATTGCTGACCCTACTCGGACATAGTGGCTGACATCCGCAATCGCCACTATCAATCGAAAGCCTTGCGAATTTGTCTCGACATAAATTGCGTCGTCAAAGTCCTTGGCTGTTTTTCCGTCGATTGTTATGAGCGATAGACCCCGCAAATCTTTACGATCCCGATAATCTCGCTCTGTTGGATTTGGCGACAGCTTCTCGCTTTCTCGGATTGTTTCTTCAGAAAACTGATACGGAATTTTATGAGTGATAATCATTTTTTTAGTATCCAATAACGCGCTGTCGGATTGACCCAAGACCTCAACCACTCGGCCCGTAAACGGGTTGTCCTGATCTGGATAGGTTTGCACATCGACGATAACCAAGTCCCCTTTTTTCGCGTTATTTTTCCATCGTGACGGAACTACAAGATTTGTCCCCCAATCATTATTTGAATCCAGAACAAGGCCATCAACGCCATTGAAATCGTGGAACCTGCCAATAATGGTCGCGTGGGCTCGTCTAATTACTTTACGAAGTTGGCCTCGAAATTTATTGCCACCTTGATCCGGAAAAACACGAGCTGCGATATAGTCATTTGACATCACCCCGACCATTTCCTGTTTCGGCATATAAACGTCAGGATGTTCTTTATTGTCTGGAATTAAAAAGCCGTAACCGTCAGGATGCCTTTTTACTACGCCGCTAATTTCATTGTACTGAGCCATGAAGTTAGATAATAGGTCGATTCGAACCAAAAAACAAAGAAAATCACTAGAGAAATCAAAAACTTATACTGTTGCCTCAAAATGATTTACTTTTACCAAAAAAGTCCGATAAGTCCTAATAGACGAGGAGTATTTTTGATAACTCGAAGTTGGATTTTTAAGACCGCCGGTATTACAGTGGGTTTGGGGACCCTTCTTTTTCTTTTTCAAAACTGCTCCAATAAGCAAAGTTTGAATTTGGAAGCTGCAATAAAATACGCTGATAACCAAACCCTAGCCAGCGCCTCTGACCCAAAAGATCCAATTCTGCTGACTTTTGCAAATGCTGAAGGCGGTAGCGCCGTAGATTCATTCAGTGCGGGCCAAACGATATATGCAAGCGTTTCTAGTGCCGGAAGCTCAGGCCTTGTCTGCTCTGAAAAGGACGCTCAACGAAACTGTCTTTCAAATTTTCCAAACCCATCTTATTGGACCGATCTGTTTCGTTCTGGCTGGGCCGAAAATCGTAGCCAAAACAAGTGGTCTCGTCAGTTTTCCGTTGGATCTGATGTAACAACGGGAACTTACCGCTTCTATTTCGTTCGTCCAAAAGTCGCCGATCCAACCAAGGCAAACAATTTCGGATCTGTTGAAATCCAAATCCAGTAACAGATTGATTTCAATTCGTTATCGCTAGATAATCAAGCCGTGGACTTCTATACTCCTGAGGAAGCAAAAAATTTTACAGATCTATGGCTTCCAGCCTGGACCGGTAACCAACCAAAGAAGCTTATATCATTCTATGCTGAAGATGCGTTTTACTTGGATCCCGCAGTCCCACAAGGAATCCACGGGAAAGAAAATTTGCTGTTATATTTTGAAAAACTTCTTTCCAAATACCCAGACTGGGTGTGGACCCATCAAGGTTCAATCCCACTACAAGATGGTTTTGTAAATAAATGGAAGGCCCAAATTGGAAGGAAGACGTGTTTTGGCGTTTGCACAGTACAGCTAAAAAAGAATTTAATTTACCGTAACGAAGTCTACTTCGATCGATCGCTCTTGCTATAAAGCCATAACCAAGGAAATCGCCAGCGCAAAGGCTACGCTGACGACGATCGTTCCGGTCCATTCATTAAGAGTCGTTATCATAAAATCCTCTTAATCCAGCAGCTTCAATGCCATTTGCTGGATGTTATTTGCTTGATGCATGACTGATACGCCTGCTTGTACCAAGATTTGGTTTCTCATCAACTCCGAAGATTCACGCGCAACGTCTGTATCGCGAATACGTGAGTTTGCAGCAGAATAGTTTTCGTCAGAGATTGCTAAATTATTTATTGTTGAGTTTAAACGGTTTTGTAATGCGCCGAAATTCGCGCGAATAGCGTTTACAGACACAATCGCATCATCGACCGCAGCCAAGCTCTGCTGAGCCTGGATTTTTGTTGCTGCACTTTCTGCCGCAATACCCAAAGACTCCAACGAAGAATTCGCAGCACCTGCATTGAACGTAATCCTGTCCTTAAATGGATCGTTCTGAATTCCAACCTGTATATCCATAATACCACCGGTGCCGTTCAAAAGATCTGTACCGTTAAAAGTCGTTACCTCTGTGATACGTTGAATCTCTGATTTCAGCTGTTGATATTCGACATCGATAAATTTTCTTTCCGTATCTCCGACAGTATCAGAGGCCGCTTGGATCGCAACCTCACGCAATCGAATCAAGATATTTGATATCTCGTTCAGGCCGCCCTCAGCCACTTGCACAAGCGAAATGCCGTCAAGCGAGTTTTGCGAGGCTTTCCTTAAACCTCGTATTTGCGCTCTTAGCGATTCACTGATTGCTAAACCGGCAGCATCGTCTGATGCTTGGTTGATTCTGTAACCAGAGCTAAGACGAGAAAGCGATTTCTCCATCTCCATCTGGCTTCCCCGAAGATTTCGGTGAGCATTTATCGCTGCAATATTGGTCGTAATTCTAAGACCCATATTATCCTCCCTGCAAAACAATCATCCGTGATTGGCGCCATCCGTTTGGCTCAACTCGCACTTCATGTACAGAGAGGTAAAATCATTTACCTGTGTATCAATTCGGTATTAAATGCCGATCCTGTAGTCCAGTTTCGTATGAAAACAATACAATTCGAATGAAAAGGGTTCTTTGTGACGCGACTTTTGTCTAATGTTCTTCTCCTATACGGTTTCAAGCGGGGTGGTTTAATGAAAAACAAAGCACAATTTTTAATCATAATTCTTTTCACAATTGTTTTTATTAGCTGTGATGGCGCTAAGTCACGACGCTTCGGCAGCAACCAAGGAAGTTTGGGCAGCCCGACTCCGACGGCAACTCCGACTCCGACGGCAACTCCGACTCCAACAGCGACTCCGACTCCAACAGCAACTCCGACCCCGACAGCAACTCCGACTCCAACAGCAACTCCGACTCCGACAGCAACTCCGACTCCGACTGCAACTCCCGTTTGTGATACGCGAGCCGTCTTGACATGGACACGACCTACCCAAAACACTGATGGCTCTATTCTAACAGATCTTGCTGGCTATAATATTCTATACGGGAACAGTCCTGGCAATTACCACACCACCATTGAGCTAGCGAACCCCAACGCCACTACATATACCATTTTGAATCTAACTCCAGGGCTCACATATTACTTTGCAATGACTTCTGAGAACTCTACAGGAGGCGAAAGTGCCCGAACGAATGAAGTCTCCAAGGTCTTGGCTCCGTGCAAGGCCGACTCAGTTTTCCTTATGAACAGGTAATAACACTGCAAGGGGGTAAACAGAAAATGAAATTAATAGTCTATGTTTCATTTATTATCCTTTTTACCACCATCCAAGGCTGTGGTGGGGGGATTAAGTTGGCCCCAGGAATTTCACAAGGTTCAGGAGGTGGCACGGGCCCCACACCTGTTTGTGGATCTGAAGCCACTCTGACCTGGA
>CAUJEF010000086.1 GCA_963169515.1 Bdellovibrionota bacterium | reverse complement strand
AAGCTAACCCAATAACACTCCAGCGAAGTGCGAATGATAACATCTGACGCTTTTCCAAAGTACTTAGAAGCTGATCGGAATCTGAAAAGTCTTCCTCTTTAAATTGAATGTTCTGAATAGAAATTGAATCTCCACGTTTTTCATTATATCCAACCGCGCTTTTCACAAGCGCTGTGTATTTCTGAAGATCTTCCTCTGACCGCGCCTGCCACTGGCGAGCAGATGTTCCATCTTCCTTTTTTGTAGTGGCATAATCGCCATCAACAAGAACTGCAATGCTTAGTTTTTCAACCTTCCCTGGGACTTCTTTAACATTTTTAATAGTCTTAGGAATGTCATAATTCGTCGTTTTATATTCTTTGTTCACGTCTTGATTGAACGCGACAGAACCCGTTTCGGCGGCGCCAGGAATGTTTGCTCGAGCTCCCGGAACCCCTGTCGGATTACTTCGATTGCCGTTCAACTTTTCCTCTTCTGTTTGAATGCTACGTACAGCAGACCCGTCTGCATCGTAACTTTCTTCTACTGAAGAAACATTTCGCAGATCCATTGTTGCATCAACTGATGCTATGACCTTGCCTTGCCCTACGACTTTTCCTAAAATTTCTTCAATTTTTTCTTCAAATCCTCGTTCCCTTTTTTGTTTAATTTCGATCATGTCATCCGACATAGCCAGCGACGAATTTTTAGTATTTTTAGAAAGGGGCTTGCCACGAGAATCAACAACGACAACTGACTCGGGCTCTAGATTTTCAACTGCTGCCGAAACCAAATTTGCAATCCCTTTAATTTGTTCTGGGGATAGAACTTTTCCAGGATGAAGATCGAGAACAACAGAGGCCGTAGGCTTTCCACCTTCTTCAAGAAATGTTTTCTTTGCAGGCAAAGCCAGAATTACCTTTGAACGCCTTACCGATTCCATGCTGTTAATTGCACGCATCAATTCACCCTGGAGGGCCCGCTGATAATTGATTCGCTGAACACTACTTGTTGCACCCAGATCTTGTTTGTCGAACAATTCCAAGCCCAATGTTCCGATGTCCTTAGTCCCTATCTCAGTCATCAGGGCCATTTGTGTCGTATAAACGTGTTCCGGTGGAACCAAGATAACATTTCCTGATTCATCCAATTTGAATGGTATATTCTTTTGTTTTAGTTTTTCTATGATCAACGATACGTGTTCAGGAGCCACATCCTTTAAAAGAGGAACGTAGCTCTTGCCAGACATCATGATCCCCATGACTGTAATTGTGCCGAGTACGATTACTGTAGCCGTCATCAGCGACACTCGTTTTGCAGGAGTTAGATTTTTGTAGTACTCCCGGAACTGAACCATTAAGCTATTAACAAAGTTTGGCACCTGATCCTCCTCAGACCTGCATCTTCATAATTTCATGATAAGCATCAATAATCTTATTTCGTACTTGAACCATAAATTTTAGGGCAATTTCTGCCTTCTCACTTGCAATCATTGTCCCGTGAATATCAGTGCTCTGACCTGTTGCAAGTTTTTGCATTTTAATATCAGCTTCTTTTTGCAAACTATCGACATTTTTGATTGCGGCCTTCAGCGTACCCGCAAAAGAATCTGCTACCTCATTTGATTTGATATCATTTTTGCCGGATGAAGTTACAGACTTATTTTGAAATCCATCCGCTGCCTGCTGAATGCCAGAGTCTATATTTCTTAACGACAAGCCATCCATGGCTTACCCCCTACGTTTATCTTCCTATATCAATTGCACTTAACGCCAAATTCTTTGACGTATTAAAAGCGGAAACATTGGCCTCGTATGATCGTTGCGATTGGATCATGTTTGCCATTTCTTCCATTACATTAATATTCGGCATTGCTACATAACCATCCGGCCCCGCATCTGGATGATCTGGATCATATTTCATTAATGGCGCTCTGCGATCGACATCTATATCTGTCACTTGCACCCGTTGTAAATTTCGATCACCTTTATCTATTAGGATTTCTCCAAAATTTCTTTGCTCGGGCATTGCCTCAAGGACCACATCTTTTCTACGATACGGCCCCCCCTCAGGAGTGCGCGTCGTATTTACGTTCGCTAAATTTGATGAAATTGTATTCATCCTCAACCTTTGTGCCGTCATGCCACTACCGCTGACTCGCATTGCAGTCATAAAATCCATCATCTACCCCCGTCCGAAGCTACATATCTAAGGGCTGCCATCTTTTTTTTAATCAATTCAACCGCCGCTTTGTAAACCAATGAGTTTTCTGTTAACGTCGCAACTTCCTTTTCAAGATCTACGGTGTTTTTGTCGTTACTTAAATCAATTTCAGGATTGTCATAAATATCAGCTGAAACCCGGCCAATTTTACCTTGAACAAAGGGCATATGCCTGGGATCGCTTTGGTCCATTATTGGAGTTCCTTCCAATTCAAGTGCCCGGGCTAAGTCTTTTTCAAAATCTAATTTTTTTGCAACGAACCCAGGGGTCTCTGCATTTGCGATATTTGCAGACGTAAGATTGTGACGCTGTAATCGCATATCCAGCGACTTAGACAGCGCGTCTGTGGTTTTATCAAACAGATTGCTCATAGTCTTGTTCCTTATTTTTATGGCTATACTCATTCAGTTTGTTTCTAAGAGTTCGAATACTGATTCCCAAAATCTTGGCCGCGTGTGTTCGATTTTCTTCAGTGAATTCTAAAGTTTTAAGAATTAAAAACTTTTCAACTTCATCAAGCGTCATCCCCGGAGTAAATGGCAAGGATTTTATATCAAAACCTTCTGAGTTAATTTCCAAATGGTTTTCGTCAATTTCATCTGATGCACACAACAGAACGGCCCTTTCAATAATGTTTTGAAGCTCGCGAACATTTCCTGGCCATCCCCACTTCATAATTTTTTCTAGAGCATCTCCCGATATTTTTTTTATCGACATTCCATTTAAAATACAGGCACTCTCAACAAAGTGATGTGTCAGCATTTTTAAATCAGACACACGATTGCGAAGGGGTGGTATATGAACCGGTATTACGTTTAATCGATAAAACAAGTCTTCCCGAAACATTCCTTTTTTCACAAGTTGTTTTAAATCCTTATTTGTCGCTGCGACAATTCGCACATCAACAGGTAAGGTTGATTTACCGCCCACTCGTTCAATTTCATTTTCTTGCAAAGCTCGAAGAAGCTTGGTTTGAAGAAGCAATGGCATTTCTCCAATTTCGTCCAATAACAGCGTGCTCTTATTGGCCAGCTCAAATTTTCCGGGCTTTGACTGGATCGCTCCAGTAAATGCTCCCTTTTCATGGCCAAATAGCTCACTCTCCATAAGCCCCTCTGGAACCGCTGCACAATTAACAGCAATCATTTTTCGTTCTGCCCGAGGACTTTTTGCGTGCAAATAGCGAGCCAGCAGTTCCTTTCCTGTGCCACTTTCACCTGTAATTAGCACTGCCGCTTTGCTTGGCGCCACATTGTCCAAAATCTGTAAAATTTTTTTCATTGTAGCGTCTAAAGTAATGATGGCATTACTTTTCATTTTTTCTCTCCCTCGTTTGAAATCTTGTCACTGGCCATTGCCGGTATTCGATTGATATATTTTTTGTAATCATTCTCCCATTTACCTTGGGACAACTGTTCTTGTGCAAGTCGATTCCAAAACTGAGCGCTTGGGTTTTTTCCAAGAGAGGACCAGGTTTTTTCTGCTTCAGTAAAGTTTCCAAGCTCATAATAAATTTTGCCCAATTTATATCGTGTTGCTGGGGCTGGAAATTTATCTTCAAAGCGGCTGAGCAGTGATTTGTAAAACTCTACAGCCTCTTTTTTGCGTCCATTTTGTAAAAGTAATTCTGCATTTTGTTCAAGGGCCTCATATACAACTGAATCCGGAACAGACTTAGAGTCACTGGCAAGCTTAAACACGCGATCAAATGACTTTTCGGACTCGGTGTATTGCTTTGCTTGGAATTGCAACTTACCCAATCGCAAATACACTTTTGAAACCTCTTCCGGATTAGATTCCCAGGTTTCTGCAAGGTCTTTCAAAAATTTCATTGCAACATCCAGCTGCCCCATTTTTTCATATACTTGTGATGCCAAATATACTTTTTCAATCCTTGACTTCGAAGATCGCAGGCCTTGATCATCTATTGTAGCAAGATAATCTTTTGACTTTCCAACCTCACCTTGTTGAAAGTTTACAGAAGCCAGTCGAAGATTGACCTCAGCCTCTGTCGGTAAGTTTTCAAACACACCCTTTTCGACTACTTCTTCTGTGCCCTTAATAGAATATAATTTATTAAGCACCTGCAGATACCGCTTTGCGGCCTCTCCAAACACGCCTGTGTTTTCAAAACTTTCCGCAATATAATAAGAAAGATCTAGTCGATCCGACTGTTTAAGCCAAGTGGCCGAGTGCATCCCATAGATTCGAATAGCCTCTAGATAGTTCTTTTTATTGACTTCGCTACGAATTTCTTCGGTAAGATTTCGAACAATTCGCTTTGAAAATATATCCAAATTGTTGGATGTTGGATTTTGCTTATAAAAGTTAACCAACATATCGTAAGATTTTTTATATTCTTTTTTATTAAAGTATCCATCTGCAATCATAATGGTCTTGAAGTCATTCAGGCGAGAAAGCGTAGAACCCTTAATAAACTTTTCGATATCTTGAATTTGATCATCTATTTCTTTTTGTGTTTTTTCTGGAATACGATAGCCAAGCAATCTGATATTTGCGATACCCGCACCTTGAGTTCCATTGAATCTAAACATACTTTCTAGAAATGCACCCACGATACGACCTTTTGGCGCTCCCAAAATTTCCAATAACTCTCCAATACGAGTCATTGCATAACCGCCATGTTCATTACTCGGAAAGTTTTTTATAAACTCTCTAAATGTGTCGAGGCTCTTCTTGTACTGCCCTTTCCAGAAATGGGCTTCCGCCGTATTATAGAGCGCGTTTGGGAATTCGGTCTTTGATTCAGGATATTTTTTCCACGCATCTTCATAGGCTTCGATCGCTTTGGCGTAATTGCCTGTTACAAAATACACATTCCCTTTTTTATAGGCAGCTTCAATTGTGTACTTGCCCATGGATGGATCATTTTCAATATCTTGGAGAGACTTAATTGAATCGTCATACTTACCAAGCATAATCAAACTGTCTACAACAGACATTTTAACTTGCTGATGATGGAGCGAATTTGGCCTTTCGCGAACGAAACGCTGAAATTCTGTATATGCACCTAAATAGTCCCCGCGATCTTCCAATGAATAGCCAATCAAAAGAAGAGTTCTTTCATTTAATGGAGATGCTGTGTAACTGAGTGCCATGTGTTTGTATTGGGTCATGGCAGTTTCAAAATCACTCAATTTGCCTTCTGTTTGCCACAATCCGTAAAACGCATCAGCCTCCATGAATCCTAACATTTCTTCATATTTTGACTTGGGAAACTCTTCGCGAAAAAGATCTAGTGTTTTTAAAAAAACCACAAATCGTTTTTTATTAAAAAGGGTCAGCAGCAGTCGTGCCTTTTTATTTTCGTTCGAATTTTCGGGCGTGATTTCATATACTGGCGCAGTTTCCAACAGCTCTTTTAGATGATTTGACCTTATTGTAAGCATTGGAAATTTAATGTATAAGTTTCTTCGGCTAGCGATCACCGCAGCCGGATTAATTTCATAGTCTTTGATGTCAAAACGTGAGTACTCTGGATCCGCACCATCGAACACACCGGAGGATTTTTTAGCAGCTATTGCTTGTAGATGCTTTGGATTCGGCTTTACAACCAACGGTTGATCGGATGCCGGCTTTCGCTTTGAAGGAAGTTTTTTTGCAAGCTTTTTGTTCGATTTTTCAATTGAATTTGATTTTGCAGATACAGCTTTTTGAGGTTCTGCTTTGAAAAAATCCAAGATCATGCGGCTGGGCTGATCCGTTACATAGTCAAAAGCCTCGATGTCTGATCGTTTTAAAATAAATGTAACACTGTCCTTTCCGTCGGGACCCGGCTCAACCGTTACTTTTTTTATAAATTTGTCTGAAAGTGTTTTCAAATCTACAAGTGCGGAATTATCGAGCTTCGGCACGATGATATTGAATCGATTCCCATTCTTTTGACGAGTTACGTTCCAATCTTCCAACCCAGAAAATTCCAGATGGGTTACGTCGTCGAATTTTTGGATCTCAACTTGGGCAGCTTTGCCGAATGCTGAATTTCCAATCATAAGCACGACGAAAATTGGTAACATCAGGACTTTCACCCGCGCTTTCCTTTCTTCATCAGGACCAACAACATATACGTGTCAATTGTCCCACTCGACATATTGAGGGGCTGCCCCAACAGCTGTCGCTCATCATCCTTTTTCACAAGTCGTTTCAACACGTTGAAAATAAACTTCACAGTCGCCCCCGCAATCTAGTTTCCTCGATGAGTAATAAAAGCACACTCAGTGCCATGGAAAAATTTTCCTATATCTTTTTAAACTGAGTTTTACGATTCTTTTTGATAGCTTTTTTGTCAGTATGACATTTCATTGACTCTAGCCGTTGGTAGTAATAAAAAATTTAAACCCGTAGCTCAGGACAACTTATAAACACAACCCATACCCTGTTAACTTTTACCCAATAAAATCCGTTAGTTATTTTGTACATCAAAGAGGATTTTTCGACATGAGAACGACCACCTTTGCAATATGTTTATTGATTCTCAGCGCCTGCGTTTCTGTTAAGCTTGCAACAGAAGATCGCGCACGCGTAGCCCCTAACAAAATTCACTATGATAACCCAGGCAAGCCTTTTAAAAAAACAGATCTGTCGCAAGCAGACGGGGCATGGCAAAGCCCCTCGACTGGAAATTCAATTTCTTTTTTTTCTGACTGCAAAGCAAATACGCTGCCCCTTAAAGTTATACGCACAAATACGTTCTCTGGGGTTGAAGCGCTTAAAGTGATCGACGAAGTCATCATTAACTACAACGACCGTGAAGCCCTAAGAAGCATCGTGCTTGGTAAGATGGAGGGCGTTCCAATTAAGATTAATTTGATTATTTTCAAAAAAAATATGTGTACCTATAGCTTGTCGTATATCGCGCTAATTGATCAATACAATAAGGAACTAACGAATTTTACAAAGTTTACAGAAAGCTTTAAAGTTTATGATTAATGCGATGGTCGCGTCCTCCGGATTATTTTTTATTGAGTTCCTTCATTTTTTTGGAAGTCTCAGTCTTCTATATGGGCGCTTTGTAAAGGATGCGCTCACGCCCCCATTTTACAGCGACTTACTCGTAGATCAGATCTATCAAATTGGAGTCAAATCAATTCCACTTGTTTTCATTACGGCCTTGAGCACTGGCATGGTCATCACATTACAATTCGGTTTTGGCTTAGAGAAGTTTGGCGGCAAACTTTATGTTCCTAAAATTGTTGCTCTCAGCATTATTCGAGAGTTAGGTCCGGTATTCACAAGCCTGATGATCGCGGGTCGCGTCGGCGCAGGCATCGCTTCAGAAGTAGGATCGATGAAGGTAACCCAGCAATTGGACGCCATACGTGCACTTGGAACATCTGAAATTAAAAGGATTGTTGTCCCTAGAATTTTGGCACTTATAATTACGCTTCCTCTGCTCACGGCCTTTGCAAATACTTTTGGAATTTTAAGTGGAGTTGTTGTCGGATCTAGCGAGCTCGGTTTAGATCCTACATTTTTCATTGCTAAAGTTTTGCAGACCGTACAGATTGGTGATTATGTCGTCGGCATTGCAAAAACATTTTTCTTTGCTCTCTTTATCGGCCTTGTCGGCTGCTATTATGGAATGAATGTAACAGAAGGTACGCGTGGAGTCGGGATCGCAACAACTAAATCCGTGGTTGCTGGTTCAATTTTAATTGTAATAAGTGATTTTTTTCTGACTAAATTATTTTGGGTATTTGAAAAATGAAAGTCATCGAAGTTATCCATTTTAAAAAAAGCTTCGGTCGAAAGACGGTTCATACTGACGTTAATTTCCATGTTAACAAAGGTGAGTGCTTGGGCCTGATCGGTGGATCCGGTTGCGGAAAAAGCGTTTTGCTGCGCAGTTTGATTGGTCTTGAAAAACCCGATCACGGACAAATTTTTGTTTTCGGAACGGATATTGCCCCCTTGAAGGAAATTGACCTTTTGCCATTTCGGCAAAAAGTCGCATATGCTTTTCAAGGCGGCGCTTTATTTGATTCACTTTCGGTTTATGAAAATCTAGCATATCCACTGCGCGAACACACAGACACTCCAGAAGACGAAATCTCTCAAAAAATAAAAAATGTTTTGGGCGAATTTGGCCTACTTGGAAATGAGCATCTTTTCCCATCCGAGCTATCGGGCGGAATGCAAAAGCGTGTGGGCGTCGCTCGAGCGATAATTATGCATCCAGATATAATTCTATATGATGAGCCAACCGCCGGATTAGACCCATACAATACAAGAAAAATTCAAGAGATGATCCTTGAGCTCAAGAAAAAAGGAGTGACGTCTATTCTTGTTACTCATGATATGCCAACCGTGTTCGAAGTATGTGATCGAGTTGCATTAATTATCAAAGGCAAAATTGGTGCCGTCGAGACAAAATCTGAATTAAAAAACTCGACCGGTGCTATTTATAATTTTGTCCATGGAAATGAGGTATAAGGTGCCGAATAGAAGTATGGAGATAAAGGTAGGTATAGCGATGTCCGTCGGAACATTGCTTTTATTGCTCACAATCTTTATGCTGGGACAAGATAGCTCCTTATTTGCAAGTACATATCGGCTTCATGTTGCATTTAAAAAAATTGACGGACTGAACCAGGGAAGCGTTGTTCGTCTTAGCGGCTTACGGGTTGGAAATGTTCAATCTATCGAGTTTTCAGAAGAGGGCAGCACCCTTAGTGCAACTTTAAAAATAGAGGCAAAATATAAAAATAGAATTACAAAAGGATCCGTTGCGAGTTTAAGCACCCAAGGCGCACTCGGAGACAAATATGTTTCAATTGAACCCGGCCCCCCGGGGGAAAAGCCACTTGAAAATGACGAATGGTTGCAAAATTCAGAATCGTCTGACATTTTAACTGCACTTACGACCCGAGGAAATGAGCTTGAAAAAATATTTGATATATTAAATGAACTTCAAATTTTTACAAAAAATCTTAATCATGAAAACAGGACCGGACGAATTATGGAAAATCTTGCTGTTTCCATGACAAATTTAAACAAAATAACTTCAGAGTTAAAAGGTGACGACCGTAACAACATGAAAAAAGCCATCATAAATTTGAATACAATTTTAGAGAAGATCAATAACGGCGAAGGCACACTCGGCGCTCTGATCAACGACCCTACAGTCTATGAAAAATTAAAATCCCTCTTGGGCGGCTCATCCCAACCCAACCAATACATGAAAAATGCCATCCAAAAAACCATCCAAAAGAAATAAGGGAAATAAGGTACGCCGTTCCCTTTCATGAAGCGGCGCGGAAAGGGTGTGCGCTCTCACAACTTTTATAGCCGTACTTTTGTTATTGAAAGTTTATTCCAGAATAGGTTCTTGGGCCAAGGCTTCGTCAAAGTTTGGAACTTCGTGCTTATTGAGAGTAAATTTCACCTGGTCCACCCAATAACGGCCGAGATAGCCGTTAATTTTTTCTTTTAATGGGCCTGCAATAAATATAAATTCTTGCATCCACACTGAGCTCTTGACCCAAATATAAAGTTTTCCTTCGTGAAAACCAACCGGAAGAGAATTCTTAGAAATAGTTGGGCCTGCAATATCCTTCCATTTCTTCCATATTTTCCAACGTGTAAATTGATCTGCCAAGGGATTCTTGGTATGTTCCAAAAGCTCTTGGAGCACATCAGAGGCCGAAGTTAATTTGCTGTTTCGATCGTCACTCATAGAGGTAAGTCTAGATGAATTTTAAAACAGATTCAATTCATATTGTCGGCGGCGGCCTGGCGGGATCGGAATGTGCGCTCCAATTAGCAAATAACGGTTTCTCTGTGGTCCTTTATGAAATGAGACGTGGGACAAAATCGACCCCAGCCCACAAGACAAGGGATTTTGCAGAGTTAGTTTGTTCAAATTCATTTGGATCTTTAAATCCTGAATCAGCCCCTGGACAGCTAAAGTGGGAAGCCGAACAACTTGGATCCTTCGTTTTGAAAGCCGCCAAAGATGCTGCGGTACCTGCGGGCCAAGCCCTGGGGATCGATCGTCATCGCTTTTCTAAAATTCTGACCGACACCATACTCGCCCACCCGAACATTACTGTAAAAGAAAATGTAGTTGAATCCTTGGATGAAATTCCAAGACCCGCTGTCATTGCAACAGGCCCATTAACGGATGAAAAACTGGCCTCTGACCTTCATCGTTTTTTAGGAAAAGACTTCCTCTATTTTTTCGATGCCATCAGCCCCATTGTTGATGCAGATTCAATCGATACAACCATAGCCTGGAAAGCCGATCGTTACGGAAAGGGTTCGGCGGACTATTTCAACTGCCCGATGGATCGCGATCAATACCTTGCATTTATCACGGCTGTTAAAGAAGCCAAAAAAATTGAATTTAAAGAATTCGAAAATGTGCCTTACTTCGAAGGCTGTATGCCGATCGAAGAAATCGTGCGAAGGGGCGATGATACATTACGATTTGGCCCCATGAAACCAGTTGGTCTCGAGGATCCACGAACGGGAAAGATTCCTTACGCTGTAGTGCAATTGCGCCAAGATAATAAAGAAGCCACGGCTTACAGTATCGTAGGGTTTCAAACAAAAATGGCCTATGCTGACCAAGTTCGAGTTTTTAAAATGATTCCAGGGCTTGAAAATGCAGAGTTTTTAAAATTAGGCAGCATCCACCGCAACCTATATGTCAGTGCCCTGCAAAGCCTAAACCCCGATCTTTCTACCAAAAATGATCCAAACCTATTTTTAGCGGGTCAAATTACGGGCGTTGAGGGTTACTTTGAATCTACATGTATGGGTCTTTTGGTTTCAAAGTTTTTGATTCAAAAATTAACGGATCGACCACAGTCACTTCCGCCCCGTGAATCTGCTATGGGCGCATTACTCCATACCATTACCAAAGAGGAAAAGCGCACTCCCCAACCTACGAATATCAATTTTGGCCTATTTCCTGCGGTTACAGCTAGAACGAATAAAGACCAAAAAAAGGCTACCCAGATTAAAGCGGCTCAAGATTCCTTTAAAAATTGGATTATGGGCTAGCTTCTCAATGCTAACGGTGTTACACCTCTACACGAATCTTTATTTCTGCCTCTATAGAGAATGGACTTAAAGAGCCACAGCGGCCTTTCATTAGAAAGTTCTTTTATATTTTAGAGGGAGATTTTGTGAACAATTTTACACAGTTTCGGCTGTCGAATTCCTTATTGAATTCAATATCTAAGGTTGGGTTTAAAGATCCAACACCAGTCCAAGAAAAAACAATTCCAACAGTTTTGAATGGAAAGGACGTTATTTCTTTAGCCGAAACTGGGTCTGGAAAAACCGCAGCCTACATCATTCCAATAATTGAACAGACCATCCGCAGTCCGAATTCTAAAACTCTTATTCTAGCACCAACTCGAGAGTTAGCCTTACAAATTGGTGATGTTGTAAAAACTTTAACCGCTCATAATACACAAATTTATTATGCAGTTCTTATCGGCGGTCAGCCAATGACTAAGCAGATAAAGAGCCTTCAGCGCAAACCACAAATTATTATTGCGACTCCAGGCCGGTTGATCGATCACGCTGGACAACGCGCTTTGGATTTAAAAAATGTAACATGCTTTATTCTTGATGAAGCGGATCGTATGTTTGATATGGGCTTTGCGCCTCAGGTGAATAAAGTTGTGCAAATGATTCCGCACAAAAGGCAAACGCTTATGTTCTCTGCTACATTTGCCGACGATGTGCGCGCCCTAGCAAACCGCATCTTGAAAGATCCTGTTGAAGTTGAGGTTAGAAAAACAAAACAACCACCTGCAGTGATTGCACAAAAAACCATTGAGATCCCTGGAGCTCAGAAAAATGATCGGCTCTTAGA
Source organism: Bdellovibrionota bacterium (assembly GCA_963169515.1). Taxonomy (GTDB): domain Bacteria; phylum Bdellovibrionota; class Bdellovibrionia; order Bdellovibrionales; family JAEYZS01; genus CAUJEF01. Next base: position 7,665 of record CAUJEF010000086.1, on the reverse strand, counting down.
TCTTGTTAACGCCGCAAAGGGACCCGTTTTAGTTTTCACCCGAACAAAAAATCGAACCAATAAAGTTTCTCGTTACTTAGAAGAATTTGGAGTGAGGGTGGGCCGCATTCACGGTGATCGATCACAAGCACAACGAATTAAATCCATCGCAGATTTTAAATCAGGCAAGATTGCCGTGTTGGTCGCAACAGATATCGCTGCGCGGGGCCTGGATGTCCCCAATATTTCTGATGTGATTAATTACGATATTCCTATGACTGTCGACGATTACGTTCATCGAATTGGCCGAACTGGTCGAGCGGGGCAATCGGGGCAAGCATTAACCATGATTACACCCGAAGACAGGAAAGACTGGGGATACATTGCTAAAAAAATGAGTTTACCCGCTCTGCGTACATCCCGATAGTTTATAATGGTTTGTATTTCCTAATGTTTTCTTAACATTAGATGTATCAAAATAAGAATTTAAATTTTTTGAAAAATTTTTTTCAATAAACTGGTTTGGTTTATATCTCCAAAGTTTCCGTGGCTTAGAAATGTCAGCAACAATTTCTCAGATTGATTCGCTAAAATCTTTTTTCTTAGTACCGAAATTCTAACAATAGAAAAGTCCAGCTATATTTTTTGTCCAACAAGTAGACATAAAAATTATGGCTACCGTGGTATGTACGTAGGGGGCAACAATGAATCGGAATGTTTTTTCAAAACTTTTCCTTTGTTCATTATTCATCACATCTTGTACCAAGAATGATCGGCTACCCTCGTCATTGTCAGATTCCGATTCAAATACTATCGAAAAAGAAGAAATGGATTTGCTGCTCAAACATACAAAGACTTCTTATGTGCTTGGTAATAATGAGTTGGCAATTATTAATGCAATAGGTACTGAGACCAAGCTCAATTACATAGACAGTTCTGATTTCGAAGCATTTCACAAAGGCTCGTCAAATGATGGTTACTGGATCATACGAGATGTTCCAAACCTTGACAATAGGTCATATAAAAATGGCGAATCGGCAAAAATCTCAGGGACTATTTGCATTGCTAAAGTTAAAGATGATCGCACTCAATGCCATGACATAGACACCAAGAAAATTTCTATTCAGGCATATTTTCCTGATGGAAATAGTGAGGTAACTCAACAGGTTGTATGGAAAAAGAATAGAAAGAGCCTACAGTTCAGTTATTCAACGCCTTCTTTGGATAAAGCAGATGCAAACTCATTTGCTATTGCTATTGGCGATCTAAATAGATCCGCAAAAGATCTTTTAAAAATTAAAGGAAAGCTCTTGTTTCAAATCCGGTATTTTGAGCAGCGTTTACATCGCTTAGAACACCATAAAAAATCACAACGAACAAAAATTATTGAAAAAATACTTGCTGGTTTGCGCGGGCGATTAGCAAAAGTAAATAATGCTTTAGACAAAAATCCCAGCCTACTGGCAAGCATTTCCATCCCGATTCAAGTAGAAAATAATATTTCCTCCCCACTGTCCTTTGATAGCCAGTTTGATGATTTAAGAATCGGATTTAATGTGGCATCTGGCAACCCTATTGATGGTGAAAGTGCACAAGTACAGGCCCAAATCACCAATTTTTCTAATGACCGAAGTCCACAAAAGTTGGCCCTTGAAGGTTGGTTTAACAGTCAACTTGTTTTAGAACAAGGTGATATTAAACTTAAGCTTGGTGAAAGCTTAAGCTTCCCAATTTCTCTAGTAAATTTACAATCCGAAGATTCAAATGAATTTGAACTTATCGTTTATAAAGTCATTTACGAAAAAGATAAAGGTAAAGTTCGTGTGCAAAGAAAAGAGATTGGAAGAGCCAGACAAGAAATTGTAGTTTCCCCTGATCAAATTGCCCCTGTTTGGGAAGAGCCAATTACACCATCAGGTCCAATTCAATATAGCCAAAATTTCCCATTAATTTCAGCTCATGTTCGAGATGAATTCGGACGCATTAATCCATCCCAATTTAAATTCCTCATAGACGGTCATGATAGTTTGATTCCATTAAGCGTGGAAAAAAATGACGAAGGGCGATTATATAAGGTATCAGCAGAAATTAATCCAATGCAAGAGGGTCGCTATACGATCGAGCTCCAGGCTCAGGATTTCGCTGACAATTTCGCTAACCCCAATCCTTTAAGCAGATCCGTTGTAATTGACAGGACGGTACCTGCTATTACAATAGCCAACGAAAACAATCAAATCACGAATAATTCAAATTATAATTTGCTTTACATTGTAACAGATTCCTCACCAGTTTCTGCGGCAATCAAATTAAACGGTGTGCAGATAGCTTTGATAGATATTCCTCAAAATTCGCAGTCACAATTTTCCCAACCGATAACTTTAACCGATGGAGCAAATCAAATTGAAATTATAGCCACGGATAAAGCAGGGAATATTTCAAGCAAAGAAATTTCTGTGTCACTCGATGCCATAGCACCTGTTATCAGTAATATAGCGCCTGAAAATAACTCAATTATTAGCAGCCTTAATTTTTCAATTGCAGGTAATGTTAGCGAAGCTCTTTCAAGTTTAAAAATCAATGATGAAGATGTGAGTGTTGATTCTGGGTTGTTAGCCTTTGACTGGATGCATGCGGCGATCACACAAGGACCCTTTCATGTTGAAATTGTGGCAATTGACCTAGCAGGAAATCAAACAAGTCTTCAACTCGATTATCAAATTCAAATCGAACCATTTCTCGAACAACTTATTTCGATAGACACAGGAGAAAATAATACGATAGTTATCCGTGGAGCGGCTGGCGCGTCGACACCAGGCACGACACTTGAAATTAATGGTGGATTGTTTAACTCGACCACTGTTGTTTCAAAATCAGATGGAAGCTTTGTCGCGACACTTAAAAAAACATCTTCAGTTTCCATAAGCGCAACTGCAAACGGAACTTCAAAATCTGTAACACTACCGTTTAATGTTAACACGACACTTTCAGGAATTGTCAAAAATTCAATTGATGGAAACCCTTTAATGGGAGTCCGTGTAAGTATTGATGGTAGCCAAGGCGCGTTTGTTGCTACGGATGCCAATGGCGTATTTAACATTGTCAATGTTCCTACTGGGAATAGGGTAATTACAATAGACGGCAGCCAAATTCCACAAGATTTAATCGGCCCAACAACAAAATATTTTTCAACAAATATTTCTGTCAACGTCGGAATAAATCAAACAAATGTTCTGGAAGACGTTATTTATTTAACTCCATTAGTTTCAGACGGAACAGAAACGCCTGTCGTAAATGGTGCCGCTTCTGTCGTAACGAGCTTGCATGCGCCTGGCGTGATGTTAGAAATTCCTGCTGGAGCAATTAAATTTCCAAACGGAACGAATTCGGGCGTGGTCTCAATTATGGAAATACCAGCAGATAGAACCTCAGTACCGCCACAAGAGTTTGCAATTCCTGAAACCGTAATTGCTCTCGAGCCCTCTGGCGTTTCTTTTGCCCAACCTGTTGGGCTTACTCTACCTAACGTGAACCAAATTCCGCCGGGCGTTCAAGTAGTGATTTTGTCTAAAAATAGTATAAAGGGTCTTTGGGAAATTGATGGCGTTGCCAAAGTATCCAATGATGGTTCATCAATTGTAACAGAGCCTGGCCAAGGTATTACACACTTCTCAGAGGTTTATGCGGCCCCTCTTGGACCAAAAGTTGCCCCCATAGGAACGCAAGATAGAGTTGGCGCAGATACTTTTAACGGTGCGCTATCAACACAAGTCGAGCTTCCAAGCTTTAAATCTTTAGGAAGCGATATTAAACCTGCGTTATTATACAAAAGTTCTTGGGCATATCCATCTGTTGCTGCAACAAATATGATTGATGTGCCCAGAAATACTATCCAATTTTCCCCTTTTACGGTCAGCGGAAGAAGTCTTTTTGTCTCTTCCTCGGTGTCAGTTGGGGGTCAAGCTTGGGTGGAGCCAGAATATATTGAAGCACAATTTATAACAGAAGACGTTACAAGCGAAAATTTTCGTTTAATCGGCGTTCCAAATCAGTCTGTTGTTTCATTCGGAATAGATTTGAGTAACGTAAGTTCAGGACTTCATCCATATTCAGCTAGGTATTCGGTAAAACTCAAGCAAATGGTTCTCACAACCCAAACAATTCGAACCAGAAAAATTTTCGGTAGGACCAAAGTAAGCCAAGTATCTTCATTGGAAAGCAGAACAATAGATAAAGTATTTCCACAAGATGTATCTGGACAAATTTTCACACAAAATAAAATTAATTCTGAAATCGGACAGGGCTGGAAAATTGCTGGAGTGCCAAGACTTTATAGTGTTAATGGGCCACGCATTATGGCTGAAGAAGCCGATGGTTCAATTGCAAGCTATGGCCTGGCTAACACGATTGAATTGGTATATGACTCCGGAAATTCAGAGCTAAAAGCCGTGGATTTATCAATGTGGCCATACGTTTCTTATGTGGATCAAACTAACACTTTAAAGCGTGCTGATATGCAAAGTAATTTAACTCTTCTTAATAGAAACATTGAGAGAACAAATAACATTGGCCAATTCTATGATATTTCTTTGCATTCCTTCGACCCCAACGTTGGTGCGTGCAGAAAGTACAGATATAATGTTAGTTTTCCAAGAGATGTTAGAGGTATATTAGATTTGGGAAATGGGAGTTATTACGGTATTGATATTTCGGGGGCTTTTTTTGAGTCTAAACATGACATCTCTAAAACACTCAACCAAGCTGGCAACGCGTTGTCTACGTCAATTACTTTTGATAATGGTTGCTTCTTTAATACTGGGTTGTGTCCAGGGCAAGTTTTTTGTCAATCATCCAAAGCCGGGAGTTGTATAAAGACTGAAACCGCAGGCCATTGGGCATCAGGTTCCCTAGCGATTAAACTTCACGCGGCCCGCGTTGGGTATCAAGCGCCAGAACAAGCAATTAGCGGAACAATTTGTGATGTTCCAGAGCCCTCAACTACTCCTATAGAATTTCCGCGCACTGGTTATCAGGACGGCACCCTATCACAAGCTTTATTCAATGACCCAATCAATATTGCAAAAGGCTTTGGAAATAATGTGGTCGTTGTCGACAATGGCAATAACATGATTCGATCAATTAATTTGTCAGACAATACTGTCCAACGAATTGCAGGAAACGGACAAAATCTTGATAACGGCGATGGTGGACTAGCCGTAAATGCATCTATTTTTCATCCATTGGCAGCTGTTTATGATGCTGATGGAAATTTATATATTGCTACTGAGAAGGGTTTGATTCGCAAGGTTGACACAATTGGTACAATTACTCGCTATGCTGGAAAGTTACCAGAAGAAGGTGGTATTTTAACCGACGTGGCACACGCTGAAGAAATGATCTTTACACGCCCTGCGGGCCTGGCAGTCGACAGCATCAATGGATTTCTCTACATTGCAGATACCGGTAATCACAGAATTGTCAAAGTTGATCTTGCTACAAAAATTGCACAAGTTGTAGCGGGAAACGGGACTTGTACCCAAACAATGCAAAATGGAGGAGCTGCTATAAATGCCTCTCTCTGTAGTCCGAAAGATATCGGAGTTGATTCCGATGGAAATCTAATTATAGCAGATGCTGGTCATCATAGCATTAGACGAGTCATTTTTAATGAGTCACAGACTGGCGTTTTAACCTATGAGCCAAGCCAAAAAGATAATTCAAAACTGTATCGATATAATGATTTAACATTTTCACGTGAATTTCGAAACGGTATAGTTGCGTATTTTGATGCTGAAGGAAAATGTACATCGATAATAGACAAGGTCGGCCGTGAAACCCAATTCAACTATGATTCCGAAGGCCGCTTAATTTCACAAGTTGATCCTGTTGGGCAAACAATCACTTACGAATATTCTGGCAACCTATTAAGCAAAATTACCGATCCCATAGGACGGAAAACAAGTTTTGATTATCAAGGAAATAAACTCATCGGTGTTGAATTTCCCGACGGAGCTACTAAATTTTTTGGTTATGACAATGATGGCCTGATGATTGAAGAAACGGATACTCTTGGTCATACAACAGAATATATCTATAATGAGTTCGGGCGTTTATATTCAGTAAAAAGAGCCGATAATTCTGAAATAATTGTCAACGATTCGACATCCCAAACTATGGTTAATAACTTTATTGGCGGTAATTCAGGGCAATTAAGATCATATGGAATTCAACAGGGTCAGGCGTCAGACGGAATTGTTGACGCAAAAGACGTTGAAACGAAATTTGTTCGCGATTTAAATGGATACGTTTCAAAGATTGTGGATGGTACAGGCGCTGTTACGGAAGTTACAAGAAATGCGGATGGAAAGCCGACACTAATCAAGCGGCCAGACAACTCAACCGTTGAAATGGTCTACGATGTTGTGACCGGAGATATGATCAGTTTTACAGATACTTCATCTGGTAAGATTTCTCAATCTACTTACGATTTTTTTGGAAATGAAATTGTATCGATAAGAGGGGCACTGCGCTCGGAAAAAATCTTTAATGCTGATAAAAATTTATTAACAAGTGAAAAAGATCCCACCGGCATAGTAACGACGTATGCCTACAACAATCTCGGCCTTCCAATCAGTTCTGTAACTCCAATTGGTGACGGGGTTAACTACACAAGAAATTACGAATACGATGAGCTTGGTCTGCTTGTAAGGGAAACTTCTTCTGATAATGTTGACAGACGATATCAGAGGGATGCGGTCGGCAACATCATTGCCGTTATAGATGTTCGAGGAACTAATGATAATCTTGTAACACGTTTCGAATATGATTTGTTTAACAGACTTACAAAGGTAACCAATCCTAAGAATGAAGTAACCACCTATAGCTATTTAAATAATGGAAACCTAGAGCGGGTCTTAAATCCAACGGGACAAACCATGTCCTTTGTATACGACAATCTTAATCGGGTTATCGAGAAGCATGATTTTTCTGGCAGAGTTTTTAAATACGCATACGACAGCAATGACAATATAGTTCAAATTGAAGAGCCCGGAGCACGAATTAAAACTTTTCAATACGATACTTTAAATCGTGTCAATAAAAAGGTCCTGCCAGATGACACGTATGAATATGCTTATGATATTCGTGGAAATCTCGCCCTAGCCAAAAACAAAAATTCGCAAGTTATAATTACAAATGATGTATTGGGAAGAGTAAATTCAACCACTGTTACTGGTCTGGGCGAAATGGTAAATTATCCCACAATTGCGCTTTCGTATATTTATAATCTTAATGACCAAAGGGTCAAAATGATGGACTCCTATGGTGGGATAACCAATTACAGCTATTTTAGCAACGGTCGCTTTCAATCGTTAACAAATCATAACGGCGAAGTGTTTTCATACGATTACACTTCTGTTGGACAAACCTCGAAAATATCAAAACCAGGTATAGAAAGCCAGTTTAGTTATGATGGATTGCAACGTCTATCCTCAATCCAACACATTAGCAGCGGTCAAGTAAAACAATTCTTCACCTTCACGCGAAACAATTTGGGGATGTCGACTTCAATAACATCAAATGATGGAATTGAATCATCGAGTTACGATCAAAATAATTATCTGAGCAGCCACACGCAGCCAACATCGCGATTACCTGCGGGATCATCATTTTCAAACGAGACGTTCGAAT
>CAUJEF010000085.1 GCA_963169515.1 Bdellovibrionota bacterium | reverse complement strand
TGCGTCTACACCTCGGTGTTGTGTTGAATTGCCGCCGGGTACAAAGAACATGCCGATTGTAACCTTATAAGCACCCAATTTTCGCGGAAGCGGAAGTACCTGCTGAACACTTCCCTTTCCAAATGTATGATCCGAACCGACTATGATCGCCCGCTTGTAGTCCTTCAGTGCCCCTGCCACAATTTCAGATGCCGAAGCGCTTAAGCGGCTTGTCAGCACAACAAGCGGTCCTGAATAATTTACTTCAGGATCACTATCAGCTAATGTATCTGACGGAATGTCTGGACGACCTTGGGTTTTCACAACATTTCCAGTTTTAAAAAATAAACCCGCCAATTTTACAGCATCATCCAGACTGCCGCCACCATTGGAAGACAAATCTAGAACTAATCCATCGACTTTTTTGTCTTGAGCTTCTTTCAAAAGACGTTTCACATCTTTGTAAGCAGACCGTCCATCTTTCTTGCTACTGTCGTGGTAGAATGACGGCAAATTCAAAATTCCAAATTTACGTTTTTTGCCGTTGATATCTTTGTCGATGTAGCTGATTTGCGCAGCTTCTTCCTCCAAATTAATTTTTCTTCGGCTCAATGTAACCTTAAAATTTTTCATGCCGTCTGGTGATTTTCTCAAAATATTCAAGCGCACTTTTGTCCCTGCTTTTCCACGAATTTTTTGAACCACTTCACGCAATGGCAAATCGATGACGGATTCAAAATTATTACTTTCTCCTTGAGCAACGGCAATAATCTTGTCTTGGCTTTCCAGCTGGCCAGAGGCTTCGGCCGCGCCACCAGCAATCAACTGTTCGATCACGGTGTATCCATCTTGATTGGACAGTGTGGCCCCAATACCTTCCAATGAAAGCTGCATTGAGATATTAAAATCCTCAAGATCATCCGCAGATAAATAATTCGAATGTGGGTCCAGCGAACCCGCAAATGCGTTTAAAAAGTTCGAATAGATTTCATCTTCTTTTTGGTCTTCCAAACGCTTTACTGTGCGCTCGTAACGACGAATTACATTATTTTTCGCTTCCTCCAGCTTCATGTCTGACGCTACAAAGTTCGCGACTTGGAACTGCAAATACTTTTTATTAAATTCGTTCAGCTCCTCTTTTGTCTTTGGAAAGGGACGTTTTTCGGAATCAAGTTGAATCGAAGTTGTTTTATCGATTTTAAATTCCTTGCCCAAATACTGTTTTGTAAAATCACGGCGTTCTGCCGCACGTTCTTTTAAAATATTTTGGACAGTTAGAATTGGCTCACAGTTTTGTCCTCCAAGCCATTTTTCCATCGACTTTAAGTCTTTTGTAATAAGATCGACATCCGACTGCAGCAGGTACGTTTTAAGTGGATCGATGCTCTTAATGTACTGCTCGATCGTATGCTTTTCGAGCTGGCTTGAAAACTTGTCGTACAACATATGCTGTCTTAGCATTGCGTTCATAATCAAAAATACATATGGACATGACAGATTACTGCGACGATCCTCTTCTTTGGTTGAAAACAGTTTGTTTTTAATTGTCGTTGGAAGACTGGGCTGATCTGGCTTTTTAACTTGCGCTTCAGCGGCGAAACTACCTTGAGATACAAAAATAAGCGATAACAGAAGCTTGGATATCGTTTTGAGATTGAACATGGTGGCTCCTAAAGACTTTATTTGTATCACCTCTATCGGTTTATTTTCAATATATTGTGCTGCGACTAACGTCCAGATCAAATTAAAACAGGCTGAGCTGAGGCGGTTGGTTAAAAGGTTGAGTTTCAATGCGGTTCAAAAACACTTCCTGCTTAACATAACCGGAGTCATTTGTTTGAATGACAAAAAATGAATTCTCAGGATATCTCCCTTTTAGAATGCGCATTGCCTCATAAATGAGCTCAAGGTTTTTTGGATCGTCGTCAGACATTCCAAAACGATGATGAACACTAAAACCGTAGGCCTGCATTGCGCGCTCAACCGAATCCAATATGGCATTGAGCTTCAACTCTGCAACCGAAAGAGCTTTGCCGTCCGGTTGCAGTTCGCTCATAACAGTCGGGTTTGAAACAGGATAAATTTTTAAATAGTTCGGAGCGATGGGCAGATGCCCTTCTTTTACAAAAAGATCAATGCCTTCTTTTATTGTTTCCGGAGCATGACCGCGGGCTGTGATGATTGCAATCGGACGCTGATTAAAAGTCGCATGGAAAAATGTGGTCCATGAGGGACCTTTCCATTCCACCTCTGCCGTCCTTAACGCTTGAAGCAAATCCTGTTGGAAAGGTTGGCTTTCACATTGGGCTGAGTCTCGGAAACGACGGAAGCTTCCTTGATCCGTAGGATCAATAAAATAATTTTCGTACGGACCGATTTTTCCAATCTCATGATGATGAAGCGCCCACTGCCGCGAACTTAAACCAAGCTCTTGCCCGGTATGCTTATCAAAAACGTAAATTGGAGTGCTCAGAAAAAAGACATTATCGTCTAAATCAAAAAAATAAAAACTCCGACCGCCATGTTTATGGTTACGGTCAGGCTCCTTTTCACGCCCAATCTGAAGTTCTAATTGCTTCATTCGCCCTCATTAATAGCCATCATCAACGCAAGTTTGATGCGTGCCATTATCATCTATTAAAGAGGGTATTTTCAAGTGTTTTTGAAAGCATATAAGTGTCTGTTACTTATGCTGTTTTTCTAGATCTACCTTTGCTATTGCCCTTTTTTCCGCCCTTTTTTCCACCGTTACCATTTTTGGCAGCAATCAACTTCAAAGCAAGATCAAGAGTCAATTTGTCAGGTTTTTGGTCTTCAGGAAGGGAAACGTTAACTTTCCCCCACTTAACATAGGGACCATACCTTCCATCCATTAAAGAAAC
>CAUJEF010000084.1 GCA_963169515.1 Bdellovibrionota bacterium | reverse complement strand
GGTCTTTTCTCAAGAAATTGGCTTGGTTCAAAAGACTTTTCTTTTTTTCTTCGAGCTCTTTGTTTAATGTATCTGTAAACTGTTGTCTTAACTTTCTAAATCGATGATCTGAATAATCTAGCTTTCGTGTAAAAATAAATTCGTTCAGAGCATCTTCCTCTGCCGCTCCAATAAAAATTTGATCCATCAGGTCTTTTGTGGGTTTATTTGCAAGTGTTCCTAAAATTTCAAGAAGGGCAGCCCATGGGACGCGTTGTTTTTTAGAGATATTTTTTTTTATTTGATTTACGACGGTTGGGGAAAAACCGCCACGAATCATAAAAAGTGCTACGTGATTTTGTTCAGCGAAAGAAAATTCATTGCGATCCCACATTTTCAACAGCTCGTCTGCGACGATGATGGCCTCTCCGTGCTGAACAAGAAGCTTTTTAATTTTTTTTTCGATTGATGGTGCCACAGAGCTAATTATCCGTGATTCTTAGAGAATTGTGGAGTTCTGGACCCCATTTCTAGAGCATAGTACGGGGTAAAAATGTCCGGCAAACTTAGCTATTTACGCGCTCAATATAATCGCCTGTGCGCGTGTCTACTTTCAAGCGATCGCCTTCACTAATGTGAAGGGGAACTTGAACGACGTGACCTGTTTCAAGCTTGGCCGGCTTGTAGGTATTTGTGACGGTATTACCCTTATGACCAGGGTCGGTTTGTATCACGGTAAGCACAACAGAGTTTGGCGTTTGAACGGAAATAGGTCTTCCGTTGTAATACAGCACGGATACCTCTAAATTTTCTGTGAGGTATTTGTATGCGTCAGAAATTTCAGTTGAATTCAGAGCAATTTGTTCAAAATTAGTTTGATCCATGAAATGAAAGCCACTTTCGTCTTTATAGAGGAAGTTTACGGTTTTGTAAGTGACGTCGGGCTCTTCAAATTTTTCACCTGACTTAAAGGTGCGCTCAAGGTTTTGGCCTGTAAGCAGATTTCGCAATTTTGTTCGGCTGAATTGGTTGCCTTTGCCTGGCTTTACGTGCTGGAAATCGGTAATTTCGTAGGGGTTACCCTCGACCATAATCTTGAGGCCCCGTCTAAAGTCGGATGTTTCTAACATAATATCACCTTTGCGATAGATCTAATCTGCGATCATGAATTCTTTGAAGGACACGGTTAAGGAAGTCAATTTTTTTCTGCGGCTTAATCAGATCACGTTCAAAGATAGGCGCCAGCGGTTCTTCAACCTCTGGTGTTTCGTTATAGATGCGGGAATTTATAAATTTCTTGCGTTTTTCAAACTCATCATGGGATCCAATTTTAATTTCGCCTTGTTTTAAAACTTCGCCCGCTTTTGTGATGTCTCCACGAGCAATAAAAGCGTCGATTAGCGAAATAATTCGCTCTAATTGTCGTTCTCGCAAGACTGGGTGTGGCGCAAACGGCATGGCTGTAATTTTTTTCTCAATAATATGGCTAACTGATGGATTTTTTTCTTCTTTTCCGGATAGCGCCTTCATTTCAAAAATCTCGTCTTCGTATTCATCGGCAGTTAAACTTTCAAGCTTACTGACATATTCTTTGGCTATCGCGTCATCAGGATTAAGAAACAGAGTCATTTTATAGGACTTTAGGGCGAATTTTGGTTGTCTGATTTTCATATAGCAATCGGCCAATAGGCGGTGGGCAAGAATATTTTCTGCTGCAATATCTACGGCAACTTTTAGGTGATCAATGGCCTCTGAATATTTCCCCTGGTCCATTAAAAGTTTGGCAAGTGAAACGCGCCCGCTTGCGAAATTAGGATGTAGCCTTACGCCTGCAGAGAGGACCTGCAGAGCTTCCTTTTGTAATCCCATTTTTCTATACGCTTCACCCAACGGGGCAAATACCTTGGATTGTGGGTCTTTTTCCAGCACCAACTGATAGCGTTCGATGAATTCCAAATTTATGTTTTGAGCCATAAAAGAAACCTAACAGGTATCGTTAAAGGGATGCAATGGAATTGTATTAGTCGTGGATAAAATTTTATTGCCACAAACAGCAGAACTGATACCGTAATTTTTGTGAAATAGGGGAGCAAATGTCCATCATAATGGGGATTGATCCGGGCTCGCAAAATACCGGATATGGCATTCTAGAAATAAAGGGCAACGAGATTTCATGCATTGAATATGGAACCCTCGTTGGTAAAGGTTCCTTTGCGCAAAGGATCCTCTCTATCGGTGAGGCCATTGGAAAAATTATTAAAAAACATTCTCCGGATTCCATAGCGATAGAAAAAATCTTTTTAGGGAAAAATGCCGACAGCGCTTTTAAATTAGGACACGCTCGGGGGGTGGTGCTCTTTCAAGCCGCCAAAAATAATATTGCAATTGCTGAATATGCAACCCGTTCCGTTAAAAAAGGAATCACCGGATCTGGAGCTGCAGATAAAGAGACAGTTCAAAAGTTGATTTTTAATCTTTTAAAAATTAAAACATCTCCGTCGTTTGATGCAACGGATGCGTTGGCGGTGGCCGTATATCACGGTCAGCAGATTGAGATTGCGGCAAAGACCAACCGCCAGGAAGCGACGCTATGATTTCTTTTTTGCGTGGAAAATTTTTAGAAGCTTATGGTGATGCGATCATCATTGATGTGAATGGCGTTGGATATGAAGCGCATTGCTCGGTCCACACAATTGAATATGCAATGACGGCCAAAAAAGAAGCTCAAGTATGGATTTATACCCATGTCCGCGAAGATCAAATCACCCTGTTTGGGTTTGCAAGCAAAAACGAAAAAGCGCTCTTTATGGCGCTTTTGAAAGTAAATGGGGTAGGACCCAAGGTCGCACTCAATATTTTGTCAGGTGGAACGCCAGAGAACTTAGTTCAAATGATAGAAAATGAAGACGCCCGAAGTTTGTCTAAGATTCCAAAGGTCGGGAAAAAAACGGCGGAACAGATTATTCTTACCCTGCGGGGGAAGCTATTGAAAGCCGAAGAAGTAGTGTCCGCACATATGGGCGTGAAAAAACAAATCTTTTTTGCTTTGGTCAATTTGGGATTTAAAGATGTTGATGTCGAGCGCGTGATGAAAGATATTTCAGACACGATAGAATTTGAAAATGGATTTAGACAGAGCCTTTCAGCACTGTCGGGACAGTAGGATATGTCAAAGCGTTTGGTTGAAGGGGCGCAAGCCGAAGGTGATCAGTTTGAAATCAGTCTTCGCCCTAAAAGTTTCAATGAATTCCCAGGTCAACGCGCCGTCGTTGAAAAATTAAATGTCTATGTCGAGGCCGCAAAAAAACGCAGCGAACCTTTGGACCATACGCTGCTATTCGGCCCCCCAGGCTTGGGAAAAACAACCCTGGCATATATTTTGGCAAACCAGCTGGGTGTGGATATTAAAACGACTTCGGGGCCCGCCTTGGATCGAAAAGGTGATTTGGCTGCTATTTTGACAAGCTTAAAACCAAAATCCATTTTGTTTATTGATGAAATTCACAGATTAAACCGAACTGTCGAAGAGTATCTTTATAGCGCCATGGAGGATTTCTACATCGACATCGTAACTGGCGAAGGCATGGGCGCAAAATCTATGAAGTTCCAATTGGTCCCGTTTACACTGGTGGGCGCAACGACGCGCGCCGGACTGTTGGATAACCCGTTTCGTGATCGTTTCGGTATTATTGAACGATTAAATTTTTATGAACACAATGACCTGATTAAAATATTGATTCGATCGGCATCGCTATTGAAAGTAAATATGGATGAAGAAGGGGCCGGTGAAATAGCGATGAGGTCCCGTGGGACACCACGCGTGGTGAACCGCTTGCTTCGCCGTGTGCGTGACTATGCCCAAGTGAAAGGGAATGGGAAGGTTGATAAAAAAATTGCGCAGTATGCTTTGGAGCAAATGTGCGTTGATCCAAAAGGATTGGACGAGATGGATCGTCGTATGCTTTCAATCATTATTCAAAAATTTTCTGGTGGGCCTGTGGGTATTGAAACCTTGTCGGCTGCTTTAAATGAAGAAAAGGAAACCATTGAAGATGTTTTCGAACCTTACCTGTTGCAACAGGGTTTTTTACAAAAAACTCCACGTGGACGAATGGCGACGGTACTTGCTTACGATCATTTAGGGGTTGCTCGTCCGAAATCGATCCAGCTTGAAATTTAGAATCCAGCCGCGGCTGCAAAAATTTGTTCGCAGACAAAAGAATTTAAACCGGTAAGCGGCCTAAGTTCGGCCGTTTCCGAATTAAATAAAAACAACCCATGTTCACGTGTTGCGTTTGCAATACCGACGGATTCCCGCAGCGGCGACATGATGTCGTGGTTGTTATTGTAGGGGCGGTGTTCTACGATGGGCGCTCTAAACGTCCATTTGGTTTCGATGTATTTTCGGCAATAGAGGTCTTCTGGGAAAACAGTGCAAATAAGCGATGAGATTCTGTGCGGGGTGAGCTTTACGACCCTTTCCACGATTGGAAAATTCAATTTTTCAAGGGAGGCCATCACTTCAGAAAACGGGATATTGAACGCGTCAGCACGGCCTAAAAATTCTAAGCTTTGTCGATAAACGACATCTTGAAGAATCCGTATTGCGTCTGGTTTATAGTTCGGATCGCGCATAAGTTTCATAAGCCCATCCGATGGACGGGCAATGTAATCGAGACGGCTTGGAACCGGATCCCATTCACGCATGAAAATATCTAAATTGTTGAATACGTTTCGCATGACTTTGAATTCAAATTTCAATATTTCGGCCATCTCTTTCTGGGAAAGTTTGTCTGCATTAGGGGCAACCTCACGGTTTGGCTGAATACTTAAGGGTGCATCCGATTCTGCCCCGATAGCCCCGGCTTTAAGCAGAGCCGATACGACCGTCTGCAGTAGCTGGTTGCCCTGGTAATACAATGGTGGCCCGACAATTTCATAGACCCATTCGGACTCTGGGGTAATGGTGTCACCTTTTTGATTGGTTTCTACTTTGACTTTGAATGTTCCAATGATCGAGTTTCGAATGATTGCGTAATCTAATCCTTCTTCAGATTTTCCATAAACGATTTGTCCGCCAACCTGTGAACGTATGATTTGCGCTGATTTTTCGATGCCAAGACCTTTATATTCGATCTCAACGCCATGGCGTTGGGCTTCGTAACCGTAAAAGTATTTGGTCTGTAGAATGTTGGATAGTGAATAAGGCCCAAAAGCGAGTGCCTGCACAGATATAGTTATGCTTAGAAGAACGCCCCAGATCGTTATCGCCCGCATTGTTTACCCTAATGATTAAAAAATTTACCCGTACTCTTGATCTAAAGTTTTAAAAGCCGAGCCTTTTTTTGTAAAGGTCATTGTAGAAAATGTAGAATTTTCAAAGTCATTTGATAACGTCGACAGTCCCCATATCTCTGAACGTGTCGTATTTGCAACCTTGGGTTCCTTTCGCCAATTATTTTCTTGTAAAAATCTCGGACAGTCCTCATGCAGCGCCGCGCGCTACCGTGAGCATCGCACCTTGCGGAACTCGTTTTTACAAGAAAATAATAGGTTAGAGGAACGGAAACTTTCTTTACCAACACACAGGTGTACCAGTTTTAAAAATTTACCGCTTGGCATTTTTCTTGTACTTTTAGCAGATGTTTTATACCTTCGTTCACGTGCAAAAGGAATTTTTTAATAAAGCAGAGAAATCCTACGGTGGCGAGCTCCTTAAAAAACGAAAAGGCCGTATTTCGGGGCGCCCAATTGTGACCAGACAAACGATGCATCTGGTTCTGAGATCGTCGCTAGCCAATGGAAAATGGTCGTTTTTAGAGCCTAAAAACAAAGCGGCCACTAGGGATATATTGAAAAAATTTGCAACAAAATATGGGGTAAAGCTTCTTTATGGGGCCAATGTTGGAAATCATATTCATTTGGAAATTCAGCTCACAAATCGATACGCTTATAAGCCGTTTATTCGTGCGATAACAGCTGCTATCGCAATGAAAATAACAGGTGTTAGTCGATGGAAAACGAAAGAGCAGGTGGGCATCAAAAAATTTTGGGATTTACGCCCCTTTACTCGCGTGGTGACAGGTTGGAAGGCTCGTTTGTCATTAAAAGATTATATAAAAATAAATCGTCTTGAGGGGCAGGGAATCAGGCGAGGACTCGCTAAAGTTTTGATTCAGCGTCAGAGCGGATTATTACAATCGGGTTAGCCTATTTAAGCAATAGGTCGTCTCGAGTACAGACGCATCGAGTACCAATCGGTGTTTAATATTTTTACAGAGCCTGACATTTTTTGAAATCCACCTTTAATGAAGCAAGCTGGGGTCCCTTTAGTCTCGGTTGCAAACGTCAAAGAGCCATGACGGTGGGTCTTAACTTTGCACAATAAAGAAGCTCTATGGGTCTGCTGCTATTACTATTCAGTTTGAATGCCTTTGCGAGCTTTGAAATTCTTCAAGTCGACAATAAATTCACCGCAAGTGCAGCGGATATACGTGCCGTTTTGTCGTCTGCGGCGGCGCAGGTTATCGAGTTTTTTCCAAATAGAAATATACGTGTGAATGTCGTCCATCGTGATGGAGGGCCAATAGTTTATTTTGAAAAAGGGGATAATGGTGCTTATAACGTCGGATTATCGGTAGAGGGCAATCGGTGGGATCAGTTTTCTTTTCAATTTTCGCATGAGCTCTGCCACATCGTTTCTAACTTTGAAAATGGGAAGGGCGACCAATATCAATGGTTCGAAGAAGTAATTGGCGAAATGTGTTCATTATTTACGTTGAGGCGCATGGCCGAGGTGTGGAAAACGACTCCGCCATATCCCAACTGGAAAGATTATAGCCATTCATTAAGTAAATATGCTGAAGATCGGATTCAATCGTATCCTATGCCCCAAGGGATGAGCTTATTTTCGTTTTTAGAAAAAATAAAACTGACTTTATCAAACGCAGACTGGAATCGTGGCAATCATATTACTGTTGCATCTGAATTACTTCCTTTGTTAGAAAAAAATCCATCAGAAATCCTAGCGATTCAAACCCTGAATGATTCAGATTTGCTTGAGCAAAAGAGTTTTACGGATTTTATTGCAGCATGGTCGAGAAAAAACCCACAAAATAACTTTGTTTCAAAGACGCAGGGCCTTATCTATGGTAATTTCAAAATCGCAATAAAATAAGCCGTCCTAAGTTTCCAGAGCGAGCCAACTACATTCCCTGTCGCGGAATTTTATACACATAGACTGGTCCTCGAGTATCAGTCACAAGAACGATTGCAGACTGACCGTTTCCCATGTCTTCTATAATATTAAATTTACTATAGGTTCCGGCCATATTATCTGGAGTAACGGGAACCACCTGATTTTCCGGTGCCGCTTCAACAACAGACCAGGTGTATGTTCCGGTCAATGGATTGTCAGGTATTTTCAATTTCCGGATCGATGAGCCCAATTTGTCATACGTAAAGATCGCACGGCTTGCCTGGTGGTAAACAGCCCCAAAGCGCGAATTGTTCACAAAGCCAACTTCACCATCCTCCATAGCCGTTGTTCTCGGTTGAAGCTCATAGTTAGGATCATTTAAATTTAGAATCCAAATATTGGACTTATGGTATTCTGAAACCATGAGGATTCGTAGGTCGTGGGCAACAGCAGCCCACATTCCGCCAAATACCGGGTTTCCGGCTACGCGATTATGGGTTCTCACTGAAAAATCTGATCCATCGACGGACCACAAGGCCTTATCAGAAAAATAGCTGTGCTCGGCAAATGTATAAATTCGATTGCTGATGCGATCATAGACCGAAGGTGACCCCTCTGTTCCCCAACTCGTGGCGTTGCCTGGGCGTGGGTTAAAACTGTAACCGTGAAAGACCCAAGGTGAGTCGGCGGATGGAATTGGGAATGGACCATTTCCGGCAATGTCGCGATCAAAAGTATAAATCGCAGTCGAACCTCCAGAGTTGCCTGCGGCCATACCTGTTAATCCCACATACCAAACCTTGCCGTTGGCAAAAGCGCATCGGTTCCAACCGTGGACGGCTCGTGGTTTTCCATCCAGATATGCGTGTTCGGTTTCTCCGACACCGCGGTCCATCCCTGTGATGTATTGATTCGGGGTTGGGTCAGTAAGTCGAACCCATGCAGTGGATTCTTTCCTTAATGCAACAGCGTAAACTTCGTTACCGTAATAATCAGTATGGCCACCATTTGCGGCAAGAATTAATTCTCCCCGAACCTGATCTAGGCAAGCTCCAGTGTAGGCGGCGGTTACCGCTCCTGGGCCTGCGCCGTAGGGTCTTGGGCTCGGGAAGACATCTCGGATTGTGTTTGTCACAGGAACTATTGCCCATGTTTTGTCGCGCATATTTAAAAACCATGACGGTGCTGTGCCGGGGCTTGGAACAGGCGTGATGGATGGTCTGATTGTGCTCGTCGGGGTGGTGGTTGGTGTTGGCGTTGGCGTTGGGGTCTGCGATGGTGGTGGTGTTAAGGTTGGGCTTGGACGTGGGGTAGCAGTTGCAGTTGTAGTTGGCGTTGACTGAACGCTTGAAAGATCATTAAATTTCAATGCCTGAAATCCCTGTCCGCAGTTGTTAAACAAAAAAATCAAAAAGACCGGAATCCAAATTTTGTAAATCGATCTATATTTCAAAATCTTCGCCTCTTTTTGTTATGGACGCAGCAAAGCTACGCGCTGACCATTGCCTGCAATCCAGGCAAAGCATTTGCGTGCAGGGACATATGTAAAACGAGTGTAATGAACCATTGATAGATCAATAATGCGCCCACTTGCAGGATTTTGCCGTGGCATAGGTGAACCATTCTGCACAGTCACATTTGAAAATACGCGGCTAACGGGATCAAACCGCTTCAAAGTGTTTGAACCATTGTCCACATAGGTATAAAAGCAGCCGTCGCCTCCGTCGGCCACAGGATAACGATGCCATCGAGTGCAAAAGCCCCCAGATAAACCAACTGAAGACAGACCCGAAGAAGTTACGGCCGTCCAGCCGGCGAGCCTTGTTCCTGATAAATTAAGTCGGAAGAGGCCTGCATTGGTTCCCATAAATATGCAATCTTGCTCGTCATCGTGAATCATAAAGCCATTCCCATCGACGCCAGAAGCAACTGATGTTATTGGGGCACCAGACCAAGAGGTGCCGGATAAATCAATAAATGGAATTGTTGAAACATAGTGAATCATGCAGTTTAAAAACCATAAACGGTTTCGGCGCCTGTCAAAAATAGTCTCGGCGTAGCTGGCGCCGCCATAGGTTCCAAATCCGGGGAATGCGCTGAAGGTACTGTTCGTCGCAATCCGAGCCCATGTGCCAGTACCATTTGGATTCAAAGTATAACGATGTAAATAGTTACCGCCAGATGCAATCGTGGTTGCAAAGGTATTTGTAGGCCAATAAACCGCATTGCCTATACCGATTTGATGTTTATAGACGTGTGCGGGAGCAGGAACTTCTGTACCGGGGATTTCACAATATGGTGAAGTTACGGCACTTGGTGGTAGAGGGGTGGGATCGGCCCTGACCCCGTTTGTGTTTGGAATATATTTCCAAGTGTAATCGGAAAAATCAAATATCGCAGCGTCATAATTTTCAGGTGCTTGGTGGCCACCAGTACCACAAATAACATAGGCGCCATGTGTGCCCCACCCGGGAACAAAACATCCACCGCTATATGAGGTAAAAAGTGTATATTCCCAATCGCTTGTATTGAAGACGCTCGGGCGTATGGATAATTCAGTATTAGTTCCCACGAGGGCAACTGTGTTTGCTGCAACCGCCGCACCTGTGCTGTTGCCCCCCCCGCACGAGGTCGCAGACTGACCGCCCCCCGTGATATTTACTAGCGGTGGCGGGCACATCTTCGCTTGGGCGCGCGACAATCCATACAGAAAGGCTGCACTTGCAGAACTGATTAAGAATTTTCTGCGTTTCATCCAACACCATCCTTTGGACAAGGAATAAATTCGTGCGAGAAAATAATCTGATCAAACCAACGGGTCCACGCCTGCTCGCTTGGCGAATTTCTTGAACCCATGTAGGCATTAATCTCAAATTCATTAAAACCTATCGGTCCGGCAGTGTTATTGTAATATGATTCTGTGGTGGCGGACCAATACCACGCATAGGCATCATTGGCTGTGGGGCTCGAGAGCACACGGCGATGGATAAGCGTGTAGCCTGTTTCGCCACGTTTGTGTGCCCAGACCTCAACGCCCGTATCCTTGTATGTTGCATTTTGATAGCCGCCATGCGGGTTGTACTGGTAGGTGCCCATAACCGTATTTTGTCGACCGGGAATGACGTGAAATAGGAACGTGAACCACTCGTCTTCGGGCATACTCCAGCAAAGGTTTGGGTCAGCCGAATTGGTTTTGCACGTTGTTGCCCATGCACTTCCGGGTTGGGCGTTAACTGGTCCGTTACCGAGGACCATGTTTTCCAAATCATAGCCATTGAAGTTCGTATAAAAGCGACTGCGGTGACTCACATAATTACCTGATGTCGTCTCTGCGGGACTGAAGGCAACGAGTTCGCCGTTTCCGCCGCCACAAAGATCAATGTAAACCAGTTTACCGCGGTGGTCATTTGCAATAAGATTTTGAACACTAAATAGCGATGCTGATATTTTCATGCGTACTTGGACGTAAAAATCACGCGTGACGCTGCCGGGCTTTTGAATCCATTCCCATGGCGTCGTTGTCGCGTACTCGCGGGTCGTATTCCAGTAGCTGCTGTGACCATAGAGCCCATAGCGCCAGTAGTGATAATTCGTTGCTGACGGAGCTTGCCCCGAGTTTGGCCATTGGACGCCAGTGGTATTGCCGCCAATTCCAGTTGTAAATCCACGATCGGCCGGAAGGTTGAATTTTGAATCTGCCGGAAATGGTGAAAAAGGTCGCGGCCACTTATGCCCGTTTGCACTGCCAGCGCCGCAATATTGGCGTAAGGCACCACCACGACGAATCCCTTCAGTGGGATCAAGTTTGGTCCAATCAGCGGGAGTGCCGGGGTTTCGTAAAATAAATTTTTCTATTGCACCTGGTGATTCAGAAAAATCTGTCGCCCAAACGACCCCTGGCCCTGTCGACCGCAGCCGCCAATCTTCGGCGGGTGTCAGTGCTTGGCAGCTTGTTAAGATATTGGGACCACCGTTTATATTTGCTGAAGGCGGGGGGCACAGGCGACCGAACACAACTTGCGGTAGGACAATTCCAGCGGCGGTCCCTGCTGCTGATTTTAAAAAATCTCTGCGTTTCATTTTCTTCCCCAGAAATCCTACGGCACAAGATAAGGTAGCTCATTTGTCATTCGGCTATCTTCCCCGGCGGCATCAATAGAAACTATTGCAAAATAATAGGTTCGTCCTGATTGCAAGCCTGTTACGACATAGCTTGTGTTGTTGCCAATGGTGGCCTCGCTTACAGTGGTTGTGTAATTTCCGCTAGAGGTTCCGTAATAAATTTTATACCCACGAGCTGTACCTGGTGTTCCATCTTCGTTAAGCGTTGGGGCACTCCAAGAAAGGGTCGCAGTACGCAGCACCGGGCTTGGGGTTGGTGTGGGCGTACTGGAAGGCGTTGGCGACGGTCTGACTGTTCCCGTTGGCGTCGGCGTTGGGGTCTGCGATGGTGGTGGTGTCAAGGTTGGGCTTGGACGTGGGGTAGTGGTTGCAGTTGGCGTTGAGGTCGGGTTTGGTGTGGGGGTGCTGGTCGGCTGGCCTGTGGAAGATATCACATTCATATCCAAGGCTTTAAAACCTTGGCCGCAGTTGTTAAATAAAGTTAAAAAAATCCCAGTAAGAAATAAACCCCACCACTTTGCGCTGTATTTCATTCCTATCCCCTCAGCATAATTACTGCAAAATTCAAACCTATAAAGCGCAAGTAAATACGTTATGACTTCTCAAAACTGTCTACTTCGTTGCTGACGTTTAATAGATGTTCAAGCTCGCAGTTGTTTAATCGGAATATGCTTTGAATATCTCAAGATGAAACTTCTTGCTGAATCTCATAATGATACACGAGTGGCGATTTTTGAGCTTGTTTTATCTAGGGAGTCTCAAAACGGACCGACAAGATATTAATGAAAAGCCTTGTCTCTATTTTTGTATTTTTGAGTGGAGTTTTAGCTGATGCACGAATTTGTCCACCACCCACGACACGCGTGCAGGGTGGACCGTTGGTGCAGACTTCATGTAGTGCAACATCAGCCGAGGATGATTGGAAAAATCGATCAACAGCAAGTGGTGTTATAGCGGCTTATGATTTTTCCAATCTGCCTTCGAATGGAGGCGATTGGACATGGGGAAGTCTTAAACCCGGTATCACCGTTATGTCTTATAAGCAGAGCGAGTATCCCACGGCGCGCTTGGTGGATAGAGCTGTAGTGCCGCCGGGTAGCTCAGCATCGTTGCGTTGGGATTTACCTCAAGGCACTTCAGAGCGCTCAGATAATTGGTTTATTTCTATAGATAAATACTCTGAGCAAATTGGAGAAAATGACGAAGTCTGGATACAATGGAAGCAACGCGTGAATTCACCGATGGCGACACTCGCGTTCGCGCAGCTTGGAGGACGTACGACGACTTGGAAATCTCTGATGGTTTCAGAGGGGATGCAAAGCCCAATGCCGTACTCACCTAAGCGGGCTTATTACGGTTTTCAAGGGACGAACACGAAAGAAAATAATACTCTTAATGATGTCCGGTTTTGCTCTGAGAATGAAATTGTTATGATCGCCCGTCATGGTGGGCAGTCAGAATACAAGTGGCCGCGTATGTATCATGGTTGTTCGTTTTATCAGCCATTCACAACATACACGGGCAATGCATACACAGATATGAATAAAGGTTTGTCGAACCCGACTTCATGTCTTTATTCTGGAAGCACCGGTAATGCTGCGGATCCTCAGAGTTGTTTTCTCTACAAACCTGACACATGGCTGACACTGATGGTTCATATAAAAACGGGCCCGCAGGGTACGGGGAATTCAAGCCTTGGTGGGGGAGCACAGAGTGGTTTTACAAACAGCACGGTAGAGTATTATGGGGGATTGCCGGGACAGCCTGTTCAGCTGTTACATCGCGCCAGTGGAATTGTCATCAGAAGGGGGAATAGCCCCGGTGAAGCGGGATGGTCGCCGACGCAAAAACTTGGTGTGTTCAGTTGGGCCTTATTTATGACACTCAAAGACCCTGCGCAGACACACGCCATTGCTCAAACTTGGATCAGTCAAATTATAATTTCCCGCAACCGAATTGCGGATCCTTTATACTAAGGAAGACATTATGAAACGAAGAAATTTTATCAAAACAACAATCGGCTTACTGGGTGCGACAGCTGTGCCTGGTATTTCGCGTGCACTGGCGGCGCTTTGTCCACCGCGAACACTTGCGGCTTCTGGTGGCGGATCGGTGACGACAGTGTGTCCGATGCCAACGGATTCGACCTTGAACTCTCTTATTAATTCGTTGGCTCCGAAGCAGTGGGCACAGTTACCGGCGACCTGGTCCGGTGGTTCGAATTCGTTCTGGAAAATGTCAAATGCCTCTGAATCTATTCTGGCTTATGCCCACAACGGGCATTATGACCCGATTAGACGCAAAATCTTCTTTGTAGGCTGTGGTTACGGTAATGCTGGTTACGTTGTTTACGATGAAGCGTCGAACACATGGACCAGTCGTCAGTTATCCCAAAATATCATTCACATCTGGGATCATTCGGCCTATGACAGATCACGAGGAATTCTTCACTTTGTGCATCAACTTGGTAGGGCCGCATATCAGTTAAATGTTGATACAGGTGTTGTAACGAGCGCGCCCGGTCCGTTCAATGAGGAGGTAGATACATTTGGGTTTGAATACTGGCCCTCTTTGGATTGTTTGATTGCGATCAGCCAGCATGGCGATATCCGTCGACGTTCGGCGCAAGGATCATGGACGGACTTTGGCAAAGCTGTTTGGTCGACGGGGTATCACTCGATGGCAGCGTACGACCACATCCGCAATGTTATGTATTTTGGTGGCGGGAATGGAAATGAACGATCATTTTTTCAACTTTCAAACTCTGGCGCATCTGTCCGTCTTCCAGATGCTCCCCAGAATATTTATGTGAGTTCCAGCGTGGGACTTTGCGATCCGGTAAGTGGAAACTATGTTTTGCGGCAAACGGGAGATTCATCCTCTGCAATGTCAGAGTATGTTCCTGGGAGTGGTTGGCAATCCATAAACACCACGCCGCCAGCATACTTGCGGGGCAAGCGTGGCTCAATGGGTGTGGCGCTAACAGGCCATGCTTCTGGGCGGGGCATTTATATGTATGTGGCTGTGTCGGATTCTCAGGCGAGCTCTGCAGAAGTTTGGCTGTATCGCCATAGTTAGAGATTTTCTCTGTTGTGGGTTTTGACACGAAAAAATGTAACGATTTCCTTAAGAAACCAACTTCAAAATATCTGATCTTTTAAAACGATAATCTTTCCCATTAGGTTTGGAGCCCTTGATTTCGCCCTTTTTAATTCGCCTACGCATGGTTGCTTCTGAGATTCCCAGGAGCTGGCAAGCCTCTCGAAGGGTCAGAGTCTCTTTACTGCTAAAAACTTTTGAAGAATTAACAACGTCAATTCCCAGAACATTTCCATGTCGGTCTTCTCTGACGATGACACCATCCTGTAAGTAAGAACGACTTTCAGAGCCTTCTCTAAACTCAATGGATAGATAATCTATCTCGGGGCGATGGATTATTTTCATTTTCTAACCTCAAAATTGTGCATGACGGTTACAACCTCATGAGTATTTAGTTTTTGTCGGACTAGGACAGCCGCAATTAAATTATCTTTTCGTCTGGGGAAGCGTTTATAAATAACTTGCTTATCCCTGCTTTGGCTAAAACTTCCATCCGGATGGTCCACAAGCATCTCGATTTCTTCGGGGCTGATATTTCTTTTGAGCATCTGCTCTACGGCGTGTTTCGAAAATACCAACTCCATGGAACGAGTCTGCCAATCTTGTCACACATTGTCAACATATTATCACAACTTATCATTCATCTCGCATTGGGTTGGTTTAAAAAAGTATGGAGGTGGTGGCCGGACTTGAACCGACGTAAACGCTTTTGCAGAGCGCTGCCTAACCCCTTGGCTACACCACCAACATGTTAGAATGGTTAATAATTACAGATGGTTAGGAATCTTGTCAAAGAACTTCTTAGAATTTGAATTGTGATGTGATTTCGAGGTCTTGGTGCTTGGTTTAGATCAGCGGCAAAGAGACTTTCATTCATTGCCTTTGGACTTGCACAAAAGGTAATTTAGTAAAATGCACGTCGGAGGAAATATGTCAGACGCATTTATTTTCGACTCAGTTCGTACACCGCGGGGAAAAGGGAAATCTTCGGGCGCTCTTCATACAGCGCGCCCTATTTGGCTTGCAAAGATTGTTTTGCAGGCGATTACAAAGCGGACTGGAATTGAAAGCAAAGAAATTAACGATGTGATCTTGGGCTGTGTGACGCAATCTTCGGAACAGGGCGCGAATATTGCAAAATCCGCAGTGCTTTATTCTGAGTTTGACTACGGTGTCGCCGGTGTCACGCTCAACCGGTTTTGTGGGTCAGGATTAGAAGCGATCAATCAAGCCGCTTCAAGTATCATCGCAGGTTACAGCGATGTGATCATTGCAGGTGGTGTTGAATCCATGAGCCGCGTTCCGATTTCAAGCGATGGGGGGGCATGGAGCATCGACCCAGATGTCGCAAATAAATCGGCGTTTGTCCCGCAGGGTATTTCGGCAGATTTGATTGCAACCCTTAAAGGTTATTCTAGGAAGGATGTTGATCAGTTTGCAGTCGAGTCACAAAAAAAAGCCACAATCGCATGGGAAGAAAAGCGCTTTAAAAAATCGATCATCCCGGTAACCGATATCAACGGCGTTACGCTTTTGGATAAGGATGAATTGGTTCGCCCCGACACAACTCTTGAAGGGTTGGGGCAATTAAAGGCCTCTTTTGAGGAGCTGGGAACAAAGTATGGATTCGATGGACTTGCAATCCAAAGATACCCAATGGTTGAAAAAATAAATCATGTCCATCATGCTGGGAATTCATCTGGCATAGTCGACGGTGCTGCCGCTGTCTTGCTCGCAGGTAAAGAGACGGGAAAACGACTTGGTCTGAAACCGCGGGCAAAGATCAAGGCCATGACCATAAGCTGTGATGAACCAACCATTATGTTGACTGGTCCCGTGAGCGCAACAAATCGCATTTTAAAAAGGGCTGGGATGAAGATTTCAGACATTGATATTTTTGAAGTCAACGAAGCCTTTGCCGCCGTCGTGTTGAATTTTATGGACGAATGCAGTGTTGATCCATCAAAAGTGAACGTGAACGGAGGCGCCATCGCGATGGGGCATCCGTTGGGCGCAACCGGAGCAATGATTTTAGGAACCGCATTGGATGAATTGGAACGAAAAAATTTATCCACAGCGCTGATTACATTATGTATCGGCGGTGGAATGGGAATCGCAACCATAATTGAAAGAATATAGGACAAAAAATGTTTAATTTCAAAAAAGACGAAAATCAAATCGGTGTTTTGACAATGGATATGGCTGGCAAATCGACGAATGTCATCACAAAGGATTTTGCAGCTGAATTTTCAAAGCAAATCGAAATTATTTTTAAAGATGCCCAGCTAAAGGGGCTTGTCATCGCTTCGGCAAAAAAAGACTTTCTGGCTGGTGCTGATCTTGCAATGTTTTACAGGGTCGAAAAAGCCGAAGATTGTATGCCGATGCTTAAAAAAATTAACGATACGTTTTGCTTTATGGAAAAACAGGGAAAACCCGTTGTTGCGGCAATCAATGGAACCGCCCTCGGAGGTGGTCTTGAGCTTACTCTTGCGTGTCACTATCGGGTTTGCATCGATGATCCGAAAATTCAATTAGGATTGCCTGAGGTAACGCTCGGCCTTCTTCCTGGGGCTGGCGGAACGCAAAGATTGCCACGGCTGATTGGCATACAGCCAGCAATCGAAATGATGACATTGGGAAATCGTATTGAACCACAAAAAGCGCACAAGTTGGGTGTCGTTCATGAGCTTGTGAAAAATGCGGAAGAATTAATGAGACAGGCAAAGGCTTGGATTTTGAAAAACTCAAACGTGCAACAGCCATGGCACGATAAGAAATTTAAAATTCCAGGGGGAGCGGTGCAATCCCTAACCGGATATCAAGTGATCGCTGCATCCAACGCAATGGTTTACGATAAAACATTTAATAATTACCCTTCGCCGAAAGCCATATTGAGTTGCATTTATGAAGGACTGCAGGTTCCTTTTGAATCAGGGCTAGACATCGAAGCCAGTTATTTCACTCAAGTTGTTTTGAGCCCGGTTTCAAAAAATTTAATTAAAACGATGTTTTTTGGAATGCAAGCCTGCAACAAAGGTATGGCTCGCCCGAAAGACATTCCGCCACAACCAGTAAAGAAGGTGGGGATTCTTGGCGCGGGCTTAATGGGTGGTGGTATTGCATACGCGACTGCAAAAGCTGGAATTGAAGTTGTGTTGAAAGACCTTACAGTTGCAAATGCAGAAAAGGGGAAAAATTATTCCGTGAAGCTTTGCGATGGCCAAATTGAAAAAGGACGTTTGACCACAGATAAAAAGGAAAAGCTTTTAAGCTTGATTAAGACCACTGACAAAATCGAAGATTTAAAAGATTGTGATTTAATTATTGAAACGGTCTTTGAAGACTCTAGGGTAAAGGCAAAAGTAACCCAAGAAGCTGAATCTGTGGCTGTTGCAAGCTTGGTTATGGCTTCGAATACTTCATCGATCCCAATTACAAAACTTGCTGGGGCGTCCAAAAGGCCGGATCGCTTTATTGGGCTTCATTTTTTTTCGCCCGTGGACAAAATGCCGTTGGTTGAAATCATTGTGGGACAAAAAACGGGACCAGAAGCGTTGGCAAAAGCGATCGACTATACGCTTCAGATCAAAAAAACACCGATCGTAGTCAACGATGGATTTGGCTTTTTCACAACTCGTGTGATCTGTGATTATGTGTACGAAGGTTTTCGTATGGTGAAAGAGGGTGTTGTCCCGGCTCTTATTGAAAACGGTGCAAAGATGGCAGGCATGCCAGTAGGGCCGTTAGTCATCGCAGACGAAGTAAATTTGGATCTTGTGGGGCATTTGATTCAGCAGTCCATTGAACATTTGGGACCCAACAGTGTGGATCAGAGTGCCATTGAAATTATTGAAGTTATGGTGGAACAAAATAAACGATTGGGCCGAAAAGTATCTGCGGGGTTTTACGAATATCCAGCTCAAGGTAAAAAGTTTTTGTGGCCTCAAATTGGTGATTACTTTAAGCAGAGTGCGGAACAACCTGACGTTCAAGAGATTAAGGACCGGTTGCTCACAATCCAGGTATTAACAGCAATTAAATTATGGGAAGAAAAGGTTCTACGCACAACCGTAGAAGGTGACGTCGGCTCCATTTTGGGGATTGGCTTCCCACCGTACACTGGTGGTGTGCTTTCCTATGTAGATTTCGTTGGCGTTAAAAGCTTTGTAGAGCAGTGTAAACGCTTAGCGGATAAACACGGCGCCAGGTTTAAACCTAGTGAATTTTTAATGAAAAAGGCAAGTAATAATGAACGGCTTACAAATGCAGATCTGATCTAGTCATGTTTGTTTTATCACGGTAGATTGTACAAATCGTATCCGAACTATTTCACTGCGGCATATACGCGATGAACATCACTGCAGTCATCTATATCTTGTAAAAATTGAATCACTTCTTTTTCTGCCTCACCTGAAAGTTCCACTAAATTTTTGGGGTTGTAACCCAATTCTGACTTTGAAACTTCCCATTTAAAAGCCAATACAGCTTTTGTTACCGTATCCAGATCTGATGGTTCTGTGAAAAAGCGTGCTCCGAACTCGGCACCCTCTAAGGGCTCAACATTTTGAGCGCCGGCTTCGATTGCGACGGATTCGATGTCTAATGACTTATCGGGGTGGGTTGCCTCGATAATTCCAACGCGGTCGAACATCCAACCAACACTTCCGGGTTGGCCCATTTGCCCCGCCCGAAAAAGAATTTTGATATCTGTTGCAGTTCTGTTTTTATTATCGGTTAAACATTCGATAATCACTGGAACTTGGTGAGGGCCAAACCCTTCGTAAGTTACGGATTCAAAATTGGCAGCATCTTTATCAAGTCCTGCCCCTTTTTTAATTGCGCGCTCGATCGCATCTTTTGTGACAGATTGTTTTCGTGCGGCTTCGATGGCAGCGCGAAGGCGGGGGTTGTAATTTGGATCCGGTTGCCCCATTTTCGCGGCGACTTGAATCTCTTTTGTCAGTTTGTGGACGACGGCTCCCTTGGCAGCAGATGCCGTCGATTTTGCAGCGTTTTTCCATTGTGCACCCATGTAACCTCCAAAAGATTTCAACATTATAATATAATGGCCACCGGCGCAATGGAATAGATATTGCTAGATCCAATATACAGCGGAGATTCACCCTGGATTAGAAAAAAATGCGATTTTTATTTTTTGCCATTTTGGCTTTAGGTCACGTTTCATTTGCAGAAAACAGATGTTCCGATATTTTTACACCCAAAGAGAGTTTTCTTGTTGATCCGGATTGGTATCGACAAAAACTTTTCCGTGATGGTTGGATTCGTGTTTTGAGCGCGGCCGATCCTGCTCAAAAACATGTGGGAATACTGCGAGATCTTACGGCAGAGGCCCTACGATATGCTGATGACAAAATTCATGAAAAGCTAAGTTTCTCAAGCTTGATACGGAGAGGCGGTTTTCTGACCTCATTTAA